>NZ_JACOOP010000030.1:0-45210 GCF_014287725.1 Clostridium sp. NSJ-49
ACACTGCTTACATTGATACTTTTGTTTAGCCTGCTTATTCATACCAAACTTGTATAGTTTATCAGAATTACAGCGTGGGCATTTTATATTAGTTTTGCTCATTGTTCTTCTCTCCTTTTCGAAGGGGGGTATTATTTAGTATCGCAAACCTATTGTATTTCCTTGGGCTGAGAAGAGCAATGTTCATATAACTTAACAGATCGATCTTTTTATTTTGGAGGAAATAATGAAATTACTTTTTTTCGATACTGAAACTACTAGCGTAAAACCAGGTAATATATGCCAATTAAGTTATATAACTGTAGATACTTCAACTAAACCACAAACTACTATAGGTAAGAATTTTTTCTTTACAGTTGATGAAATGGATGAAGGTGCTGAAGCTATTCATGGATTTTCTTTAGAAAAATTATATGAATTATCAGATGGTCTTGAATTTTTTGATCAAATCCAAGAATTTATGAAAGACTTCTTTGATGCTGACTTTGTAATAGGTCATAATGTTCAATTTGATGTTAAATTCTTAAAACATGAAGTAGACTCACTTTATCAAGCTGGCATGATAGATACCAATTGGGAACCAAAAAGAACTTTCTGTACTATGGCTTATTATAAACCTATATGTAATATACCATCTGCTAATGGAAATGGTATTAAAAACCCTAAACTTTCTGAAGTTATAAACTTTTTAGGAATTTCTGATGAAACAATAGCAGCTAAAGCTGATGAATTATTCCAAGGAAGTGGAAATTACCATGATGCTAGATTCGATACAGCTGCGGTATATTTACTTGTTATAGAGGGTATGAAAAAGAAACTTATTAAACCTGGATTTTTTTCAAACCAACTAAATAGCTAATCACCTTAAGTTATACATACTTTTAAAATGCTGTTCGCAAAGCTCACAGGTAAAAAGTCAAATACATGGAAATAAAAAGGCTACTATCGTAGTAGGGAAAAGTTAACTTAAGTAATAGCTAAAAGTACTAATATATACTTTGCACTATTGCCACAATCAATGTTTTCCCTGTCACGTCAGTAACCTTTTTCTTTTTAAATTAAGTCAAGCCTTTTCCTAAATTTCTCAGCAATTTATTTAATTACCACTCCACACTTCTATACTATCATTATAACTTTCTACAATTCCAAATGTTCTATCAAAGGATTCATCTACTCTTATAGTTTGATAGTAATCCAAATAATCAGCTTCATTCTCCGTAGCTGGAACTACCTGATAACAATAATTTCCATTAAAGATGTTTAACTTTACCCATGTAGGGATATATTGCGGTACATCAACTGTAACTTCGCCAGTTTTAAAATTCTTAGTTATATTAACAGATACCATTAATCCATCTTCAGTATAAGGGTTACCTATACTTTCTGTTCTCTGACTAGATATAAAATTTCCTAGGGAATATATTACCGCAGTACTATGGTTACCGTCATCTGATTCTAGAATATCTATAGGTTGAATTGTATGCGGATGGTCTCCGAAAATTATATCAACACCTTCATTAGCCAAAAACTGTGCTATTGTTAGTTGACTTTCATTTGGTTCTAACTGATATTCTTCTCCCCAATGCATATAAAATACTATTACATCTACCCCATCATCTTTCATTTTATCTATTTCCTTTTTCATTTCTAAAAGGTCATTGTCTAAATCATATGGATTAAAAGTATTCATTAAGCTATATAAATTATCAGGAATAGGTATTCCATTTAATCCTCTAGCTTCCTCATAAACATCTGTAGTGTATCCATAGGCTGTAATTCCAACTTTTATATCTTTCACTTCTTTTATAATATATCTTGAGTCTTTTTCGCTATCTCTTGTTCCTATAACATCAAAACCTTTTTCTTTTAACACTTCTCTAGTACGGATAAAACCATATTCTCCTTTATCTAGTGAATGGTTACTCATATTACTAATTATATCTACTCCAGATTTTTTTAATGAATCTGCTAATTCATCTGGAGTGTTAAAACAAGGATATCCTGAGTATCCACTTTCTTCTCCTGCTAAAGTAGTCTCTAAGTTTGCTATAGTTAAATCAGCTTTGCTTAAATAATCTTTTATTAATTCAAAATTATAATCAAAATTATAAGTATCGTTACTCCAATCATACATAGCTTGTACAATATCTATATGCATTAACAAATCTCCTACAGCCATTATTTCTATAGTTTCAATTCGTTCATCTTCTATTTCATCTTTTTTTATTATTTCTTCATCAAACTTAATAGTTTCATCCTTAGTTTCATTTGAATTATAATTAGTTGCTTCATCTGAGTAAGTCGCTATATTCTTATTTTCACTTCTGTTTATATCTTTGTAAATAATTATTCCGATTAAACCTATTACAATAACAAAAAAAATACTTCTATAAATCATTTTAATTTTACTTTTCATATATTTCACCTCTAGTAAAATTATAATTCTTTGCAACTTTATTTTCCATTATTTTACATTTGCTTTTTCTTATATATTTCTACATTTCACACTAAATGTTTACAATATTTTATAATAACTATATACAAAGTATCATTTATATTTTTAATAATTACGGATATAATAAAAGATATACTTATTTATAAAAAAAGAGATGTACTTATCGTACATCTCCTTTTACAATACAATTATAAAAACTTATATAATTCCTTACATTTTTCCTTATCCATAGCTGGAATTCCTTCTAGTCTATATTTTATTCCCATAGTTTCATACTTACTTATACCTAAAAGATGATATGGTAATAATTCTACCTTTTCAACATTTTCAAGAGTTCTTATAAAATCTCCAAGATTCCTAATATACTCTTCACTATCTGTAATACCTGGAACTACAACTTGTCTTATCCATAACTTAGTACCACACTTTTTGCAAGCTTCTAAGAATTTTAAACTTTCATCAATATCACTACCTGCTAGATCCTTATATCCTTCTTTAGTAAGATGTTTAACATCAAAAAGTACTAAATCAACATATTTTAATATTTCTTCATAATTTCCAAAACCAACTCCAGAAGTATCTAACGTAGTATGTATATTCTTGTCCTTACATAATTTTAATGCTTCTATTAAAAATTCTGGTTGTCTTAAAGGATCTCCCCCTGAAAATGTTATTCCTCCTCCAGATCTTTCAAAATAACTTCTAAATCTTGAAACCTTATTTATTAATTCTTCAGGAGTCATAAGTAATTCTCCTTCACCTGACCAAGTATCAGGATTATGACAATATTTACATCTCAATGCACATCCTTGCATAAACACAACTACTCTAATTCCTGGCCCATCAACTAATCCCATACTTTCTATGGAATGTATTTTTCCCTTTATCATTTTCAACCTCCTGATAAATATATTAGTTCAATTAACTTTTCACATTAATATCCATATATTTTTGTTTATATATATCAAAATTATACACTTTTTATCACCTTTTGTTAATGTAATTTATTCCCACGATATTTCTTGCTGTTAATTCTACCTAAACAACATTTTTTTCCTTTTAACTATATAACTTTGATTTTTACTTGACATTTTGATAATATCATTATTCCCGATTTTTAACACTTTTTTCTTTTTCTTAGTTATACTAAACTTTTAATGCAATATTTTTAAACTCCAAATACCTCATATTCCATTAAACCCTTTCAACTCAACGTTTTTCATTGATATTTTTTTAATTTTTTTTTAACAAAAACATTGCTTTTCTTCCACATTATATATATAATACTATTTGTTTGTTTAGTAATTTTAAACCTTTAGTTTAGTAATAGTTACTAAACTTTTTTGTAGTAGGAGGTGAAAATATGGAGATAGGTGAAAAAATCAAGAGAATGCGAATCGGGAAAGGTCTTACACAAGAGGAGCTAGCTAATAGATGTGAACTTTCAAAAGGATTTATTTCTCAACTTGAAAATGATTTAACATCACCATCTATCGCTACCCTAATAGATATTCTAGAAATATTAGGGACAAACCTTAAAGAATTTTTTAGCGATGATAAAGAAGAAAAAATTACATATACATACGAAGATATGTTTGAAACAGAAAATGAAGAATTAAAATATAGTCTTATGTGGTTGGTGCCAAATGCTCAAAAAAACGAAATGGAACCAATTATGATAACTCTTGAACCTAATGGGCAATATATAGAAGAAGAACCTCATGAAGGTGAAGAGTTTGGGTATGTTTTATCTGGAAGTATTACCCTACATCTTGGTAAAAAGAAATTTAAAGTAAAGAAAGGTGAAAGCTTTTACTTTAAACCAAGATCAAATCACTATATTTCCAACTCTGGAAAAACTCCAGCAAAGGTGATTTGGATTAGTACTCCACCATCATTTTAGCATTAAGAAAGAGGTGTTTTATTTTGAGTCAAAACATTATTGAATTAAAAGAAATTTCTAAAACATACGGAGAGAATAAAGTTTTAAATAACCTTTCATTAAATATAAAGAAAAATGAATTTTTAACTCTTTTAGGACCTAGTGGTTGTGGTAAAACAACAACACTTAAAATAATAGCAGGTTTCGAAAATGCTGATGAAGGTGTGGTTCTATTTGCAGATGAAAACATCACAAATCTTCCTCCATATAAAAGAAAGTTAAATACAGTATTCCAAAAGTACGCTTTATTTCCTCATATGAATATATATGAAAACATAGCTTTTGGTTTAAAAATAAAGAAGCTTCCTAAAAATGAGATTGATAAAAAGGTTAAAGAAATGCTAAAACTAGTTGCTCTTGAAGGTTTTGAAAAAAGATCTGTTGAATCATTAAGTGGTGGTCAACAGCAAAGAGTTGCTATAGCTAGAGCTTTAGTAAATGAACCTGAAGTTTTATTATTAGATGAACCACTTGGTGCTCTTGACTTAAAGCTTAGAAAAGAAATGCAAATTGAGCTTAAGAAAATTCAACAAGAGCTTGGAATAACATTTATCTTCGTCACTCATGACCAAGAAGAAGCATTGACTATGTCAGATACTATCGTAGTAATGAATAAAGGGGTAATCCAACAAATGGGTTCACCTGAAGACATTTATAATGAACCAGCTAATGCTTTCGTTGCAGACTTCATAGGTGAAAGTAACATTTTAGATGGAATTATGCTTGAAGACTATAAAGTTGAGTTTTCTAATGTTATATTCCAATGTGTTGATGCAGGATTTGATAAAAATGAAAAAATTGATGTAGTAATAAGACCAGAAGATATTGAAATAACATCTCCTGAAAGTGGAATGTTACAAGGTAAAGTTAATACAGTAACCTTTAAAGGTGTACATTATGAAATTGAAGTTGAAGAAAAAAATCAAAAATGGATAATACATAACACAAAATCTGCTGTAGTTGATAGTATGGTAGGATTAAATATTGATCCTGAAGCTATCCACATAATGAGAAAGGTGTCTGAATAATCATGAAAAAAAACAATGGAAAAAGTATACTTCCAGCAGCACCTTATATTGTTTGGAGTTCACTATTTATTGTAATTCCACTTTTAATAGTAATATTCTTCAGTTTCACAGTAAGTACTTCAGATGGTTATAAATTTTCACTAGAAAATTTTCAGAGATTATTAGATCCAAATTACTTTACAGTCTTTAAAAGAAGTATCTGGCTTGCTCTTAAAGCTACTATAGGTTGTTTAATCCTTGGATATCCTGTAGCATATTTAATTTCTAAGATGAGACCTGGTAAACGTGATATTCTTATAATGCTTTTTATAGTTCCAATGTGGATGAACTTTCTACTTAGAACTTATGCATGGCTCCCTATCTTAGGAAAAAACGGAATTATAAATAATTTCCTTGCTTTTATAGGTGTTGGTAGAATCAATCTTCTATACAATGATTTTGCAGTACTTCTTGGTATGATTTATAATTTCCTTCCATTTATGGTACTTCCTATATACACTGTTCTTACAAAAATGGATAAGGATTTAATAAATGCAGCATCCGATCTTGGTGCAAATAGAGTAAAAGTATTTACAAAAATAATATTCCCATTAAGTATGCCAGGTGTTATATCTGGAATAACAATGGTCTTTATGCCTGCTGTTTCAACTTTCGTAATATCAAGACTTCTTGGTGGTGGTCAATACATGCTACTAGGAAATTTAATAGAACAGCAATACACTACTATGGGTGACTGGAACTTCGGTTCTGCCATAGCTATATTTATGATGATTATAATCTTAATTTCAATGGGTATTATGAAGCTATTTGAAAGTTCTGACGATAAAGAAGGAGGAGGAAGCATGTTATGGTAAAAAAACTTGAATCTTTTATAAAGAGATTTTATCTTATTTTAATATTTATCTTTTTATATACACCAATAATAACATTAATGGTTTTCTCCTTTAATGATTCTAAATCTATGGGTAAATGGAATGGCTTTACTCTTAGATGGTATAGTGAGTTATTTCAAAATGCAAGAATAATGAATGCATTAAAGTACACTCTAATAATTGCGGTAGTAGCATCAATAATAGCAACAATTATAGGAACTCTTGCAGCTATAGGAATTCATAGAATGAAAGGACTTCCTAAAAAAACACTGCTTAATATAAACTACTTACCAGTTTTAAATCCAGATATAGTTACTGGTATATCACTTATGAGTTTATTTATATTCCTTAAACCATTATTAAATATAGAATTTGGTTTTTTAACGATGTTATTAGCTCATATTACTTTTAATATACCTTACGTAATATTATCAGTACTACCTAAATTAAAGCAAATGCCTGCAAATATAACAGATGCTGCATTAGATTTAGGCGCAACACCTGGATATGCTATGAGAAAAATAATATTACCACAAATTAAACCTGGTATATTCGCTGGACTTCTTATGGCATTTACAATGTCTATAGATGACTTTGTAATAAGTTTCTTTACTACAGGTCCTGGAGTAACTAACCTATCAATTGAAATTTACTCTATGGCTAGAAAGGGAATTAACCCTTCAATAAATGCGTTATCTACGCTTATGTTTGTAACAGTATTAATTTTATTATTAATTGTTAATAGAAAAGAATTTACTTCAAGAGGTGGTAAGGTTGAAAAAAATTAAAAAACTAAGTGCTCTTGCAGCTGCTACTGTTCTAACAGCTTCTCTTTTTACTGGCTGCGGAAATAGTAATGTTGGAGAAAATGGAACTATAAACTTCTTTAATGTTGGGGACTACATTGATGAAGCATTAATTCAAAAATTTCAGAAAGAGACTGGAATCAAAGTTAACTACGATACTTACGATACTAATGAAATAATGTATCAAAAGGTAAAAACTAATCCAGGTACTTACGATTTAGTTGTACCATCAGACTACATGGTTCAAAAAATGATTAATGAAGGTCTTGCTGAAAAGATAGATTTTAATAATATACCTAATTATCAATATATAAACCCAGAGTTTAAGGATTTATCTTATGATCCAAACAATGAATATTCTGTACCATACATGTGGGGAACTGTTGGAATATTATATGATACAACTAGAGTTACAGAGCCTGTAACTAGCTGGGATATATTATGGGATACTAAATATAATGATGAAATATATATGTTCAACTCTCTTAGAGATGCTTTAGCTGTTGCTTTCTTAAAAGATGGATATTCAATAAATACTACTGACCCATCTCAAATAGAAGATGCTAAAAAGGCTTTAATAGAACAGTTATCTTTAACTAATCCTATATATGTAAATGATGAAGTTAAAGATAATATGATATCTGGAGAAAAAGCTCTTGCTACTGTATGGTCTGGAGATGCAATATACTGTATGGCTTCTAATCCTGATTTAGCTTATGCTATTCCTGAAGAAGGTTCAAATAAATGGGTTGATGCTTTAGTAATACCTAAAGATGCTCCTAATAAAGCAGGCGCTGAAGCATTTATAAACTTCTTATGCGATCCTCAAAATGCTAAAGAAAATGTTGATTATATAGGATATTCAACTCCAAATAAAGCTGCATTCGATCTATTAGATGATGAAACAAAAAATAATCCTGCTGCATATCCTTCAGATGAAGTATTAGATAAATGTGTATTATTTGTTGATCTAGACAAAAGTACATTAAAATTATATGAGGATGCTTTTACAGAAGTATTGTCACAATAAAAAAAGAAGCGAATTTTTCGCTTCTTTTTTATTTTAACCCTAGCAATCTAAAGTTAATTTGTATTTTATCAATTTCTTTGAAATTTGAAACGTACAAACTTTTCTTAATATCTTCACTAATATCTTTTATCATTTTTTATGGTATAATTAATAATAAATATTAATAAAAACGGAGGATGCTATGATAAGATACCATGTAATTCTAGATGGAAGAGTCCAAGGTGTAGGATGTAGGTTTTTTTGCCAAATGAATGCAACTTCGCTTTCATTAACTGGTTGGGTTCGAAACTTGGATAACGGTATGGTTGAACTTGAAGTACAAGGTGATGAAAAATCTGTAGATAAATATATTTCAATAATCAGTAAAGGAAATAGATTTATACGAATTGATGATTATTCAATTAAAAAGAAAGATATAGTTTCTAACGAACGTTCTTTTAAAACAACTTACTAACTTCTTAGTACTGCAAAAAAAGTGGCTTTTACAAGCCACTTTTTGCTTTGGAATCAAAAATCATTAGGTTATATTTTTGTATAACATTAATAAGTTTATCTGCATATATTTTTTCTCCGTTCTCATCTTCCGCTGTACTATAACCTGCATTTTCTAAAGCCTGTGCTTGGCTTTTATATTCTTTTCCATCAAACAAACCATTCACCCTATATCTTTCATTTTCATTCAAGAATTCACCATGATCTGCTATGGATTGAAGAATATTATCATACTTTCTAAAATTCGCCTCTATAATATCATCATAATTTTCTTTTGTTGTCATAGTTGCAATAGCTCCATCCCAACGACTATCTGCTTTTATTCCAAATATATTATTATGTTCTAATGCTAACTCAGACTCTCCCCATCCAGATTCTAATATAGCTTGTGCCATTGTTATAGATGGTAAAATACCATAATTATAATAATTATCTAAAGCTGCTGGATATATTTCGTTAATAAATGTCATTTTAGCTTCATCTTTATATAAATCCTTATATAAAGTATTATCATTTATTTCATTTAGAAAAGCTTTTACCTTCTCTTCTTCTTCATTATTTACTTTTAATCTTTCTAAAACCTCATCAACAGTAAATAATGTATATTCACCATTTTCACCATTTTTCAAAAACACTTTTGCTATCTTTGAAACAAGTTCATCTTCTTTACCATCATTAAGCACTTCATTTATAGCCGCAACTTCTTGCCAGTTTACTTGAGCTTTTCCTTCACTAACATTATCTGTCACATCTATATAATATTTTATTTTATCGTAACCTAAAGTATCGAAATCTGTTCTAGTAAAGAATATATTTCTTCCAAACAGTATTAAAGCAGTAAATATAATTACAACTATAAATGGATACAATTTAACCTTCTTTTTTGTTGTTTTATATCCATAGTTATTTATACCATTATATATAAGTTTTTCATTCACATAATCACCTCACATAATAAATATATGATAAAACTATTAAGAATATCTCATATATTTATTAAGAACTTCTTATGTTTTACCTTTCTAAATCTACTTCTACCTTATCTTTATTATTTTCTAAATTAAAAAAATCTCTTGTTTCATTAATTACTATCTTCCTTAACCCTATAAGCCCCACTAAATTTGGTAACGCCATAAGACCATTACAAATATCAGCTATAATAAAAATTATATCTAAAGGTAAAAATGGTCCTATTGCAACAAGAATAATAAAAACAGCTTTATATGGCCTGATAGCATTAACTCCATATAAATACTGAATGCATCTTTCACCATAATAATTCCATCCAATTATAGTAGTAAATGCAAAAAATATGAGTCCTATATTAACAATATATTTCCCTATATTAAATATAGGTAATGCTGAGCTAAAAGCTGAAGTAGTTACTGCTGCACCATCTAAGCCAATATTATATGACTTAGTTATAACTATTGCTAATCCTGTTAACGTACATATCACTATTGTATCAATAAACGTTCCTGTCATTGATATCAAACCTTGTCTTACAGGTTCTTTAGTTTTAGCTGCTGCAGCTGCAATAGGAGCACTTCCTAATCCTGCCTCATTTGAAAATACACCTCTTCCAATTCCCCTTTGCATAACCATAAGAATTGTAATACCAGTAACTCCTCCAAAGGCAGCTCTAGGATTAAACGCACTTTCTATAATTAACATAATGGTTTGTGGTATTAATTTAATATTAACAGCTAATACCATTAAAACTCCTACTATATACATTCCCGCCATAAATGGTACAATAGCTTCTGATACCTTTGAAATTCTCTTTATTCCACCTAATGTTACTAAAGATACTATTGTTGTAAGAATTATAGCTGTTACTATTATAGGAACATTAAAGCTTAGCTTTGCTGCATCTGCAATTGATTTAACTTGCCCAAAAGTACCTATCCCCAACAGTGCAACTCCAACTCCAAACACTGCAAAAGCTTTTGCTAAAAACTTTGACCCAAGTCCTTTTTCAATGTAATACATTGGTCCACCAGCCATTTGACCATTTGAATCTACCTCTCTATACTTTACAGCAAGCACTCCTTCTGCATACTTTGTAGCCATACCAAAAAAAGCTGCTATCCACATCCAAAAGATTGCTCCTGGTCCACCTGCTACAATTGCTGTTGCTACTCCAACAATATTTCCTGTGCCGATAGTTGATGATAATGCTGTACAAAGTGCTGCAAAGCTACTAACATCCCCTTCTAAGCCCTCTATCTCATTTTCATCTTTAGAAAACACATACTTAAATGCTAACTTTAGTTTACTTATTTGAATAAATCCTAACTTAAAAGTAAAATAAATTCCAGTTCCCACTAATAAAACTAATAATGGTACTCCCCATACAATATTGTTGATAGTTGATAAAATTTTTTCCATAAAAAAATCCTCCTAATTTAAAATTACGGAGGAGACTTAGATACATTAATAATTTATAATTAACAATTTATAATTAATGGCTAAACCTTTGCTTAAATTACTTTTAAAGCTAGTCTATCTAATCTTTCACATTAAGTATTAATTATTAACTTTTAATTTTTAACTATCCTATCCCCTGTCCTTTTACCTGAGAGTTTGAGTTTAATAAAACTTAAACCTTGCTCCTTCGGTGCTCTCTTTGAGTCTCTCCAGAGGCTCGTCCAATAGCGGTCCTGTTACCTGAAAGATTTGCTTCTTCGGCGGACAATAATCTGTCTCTCTCCCACTACCTTCATCCGAACTCTATTAAATTATAAAATTATTATATTTACATTTGCTTATATATGTCAATATTAAATTTCAAATCTATTTTTTATTTCACCTCTAACTAAATAATGTGTAAAATACTTTTTTCTTGGTGCAGATGACGGGACTTGAACCCGTATGAGAACTTCTCACTACCACCTCAAGATAGCGCGTCTGCCTATTCCGCCACATCTGCTTGTTATCTATTATATAATCCTAAAATATTAAATCAAAATTTTACCTTTATCTATCTCTTAATGATTTTAATATTTTCACTATATTATCTATATCTTCATCACTTAAACTATCATAATTATCAAGCATTAATTTAATTCCTTCTAATACTTTATTTTTATATGAATTATTTTTTTCCTTCTTCCCACCATTTAAAACTCTTAGAGCAATAGCTGTTGATGTTATTCCTATAAATCCAACTCCAAAAACCATAAGAATTACAGCTATACTTCTACCTAACTGTGTCTTTAAAACAACATCTCCATATCCTACTGTAGTAAAAGTTACAAAGCTCCACCATAAAGCATCTCCTAAAGATATTCCTTCAATAAGCGATATTATAACAGCACCTATAACAATGATTGTAGTTGATATTATTAATAGATAATATACTCTATTGGTTCTAATCTCCTCTTTTGTTTTTACCTTAAACTTTATAAAAAATATTCCTAGCATAAATATTTTAAAGATTTTTATTATAGTATTAGGTTCTATAATATAAGCTAAGTTAATAACTGCAGCTATTTTAACATAAGCTCTAAGTGGTATTATTGACAGTAAATCAATCATGTTATTTTTTATAAATTCTCTCTTACCTTTTGATATAACAAATCTTACTACATAGTCTCCAATAAAAATAAGCCTAACTATATTTTCTATATAATAGAAACTTAATGTTACCTCTTTAGGTAATGGAATAAAAATATCAATAACTAACATTAATGCTAATAGTAACGCTAATAAACCTATAAAAAATTCATATACAGTCTTTTTATTCATATACTCTACCTCATTATTAAACTAATAGATTATATTATTTTTTATGTAATCTTAGAACTAAAATACTAGTTAAAAGTTAATCGTTAAAAAATATTCTCTACTAATCAATAAAAAAAGCAATATAAAAAGCCAGCATTGCTGGCTTTAAAACTATTAACTATTCACATCTTCCATACATTTTAGTGTATCTATATATTTTTTCTGCCAATTCATCATCGTAACTTCCTTCAGATATTCTCCATTTCCAGTTATTTCCTAATGTTGAAGGCATATTTATTCTTGTTTCATTTCCAAGGTCTAGGAAATCTTGCATTGTTGCAATTGCAAGATCTGATACACTACTCCAAACTCCTCTTATGAATCCCCAATTATATCCTTCTTCATCAGATAGAGATAAGTACTCTTTACAATACTTCACATCATTTCTTGGAGCAGTTAAGTCATACCATCCTCTGAATGTATCATTATCGTGTGTTCCTGTATAAGCTACACAATTATTATTATAAGTATGAGGAAGATAATTACTTTCTTCTCTTTCATCAAAAGCAAATTGTAAAACCTTCATTCCTGGAAATCCTGAGTCTTCTAAAAATTCTTTTACTTCAACAGTTAAAAAACCTAAATCTTCTGCAATTACATTAACTTCTCCTAAAGCTTCTTTTACTGCATCAAATAATTTCATTCCTGGCCCTTTTACCCATTCTCCATTAATAGCTGTTTCTTCCCCATAAGGAATTTTCCAATAGCTTTCAAATCCTCTAAAGTGGTCTATTCTGACAACATCATATAACTTCAAACTTTCTCTAACTCTCTTTATCCACCAAGAATAACCTTCCTTATCCATATATTCCCAATCATATATTGGATTTCCCCATAATTGACCTGTAGCTGAAAAGGCATCCGGTGGACATCCAGCAACACTTATAGGTTTTAATGTTTCTTTATCTATTAAATAACTTTCTGGATTACTCCACACATCAGCACTATCTTCTGCTACATATATAGGAATATCACCAATTATTTTTATTCCTTTAGAATTAACATATTTCTTTAAATCATTCCATTGTTTAAAGAATAGGTATTGTATAAACTCCCAATACTCTATATTATCTTTAAGTAAAACCTTATATTTTTCCAAAGCTTCTACTTCTCTTTTTTTAATGTCATCATCCCAGTATTGCCAACTTACAAGATTAAAATGATTTTTAATTGCCATATATAGTGCATAATCTTCAAGCCACCATTTATTTTCTTCTCTAAACTTTTCAAACTCTTCTCTTAAGTGACTTGATTCATTATTTATAAAATTATTATAAGCTTTTCTTAATACCTCATATTTTATTTTAAATAGTAATCCATAATCTATATAATTCTTATTGTCACCATAATTTTCATTTAAATATTCATATTCTCTTAACAGATTATCTTTTGCTAGTAAATCAAAATCTATAAAATATGGATTACCTGCAAAAGCTGAAAAAGATTGATATGGAGAATCTCCATATCCCGTCTGCCCAAGCGGCAATATTTGCCAATACTTCAACCCTGATTTATATAAAAAGTCTGCATAATCATAAGCTTCTTGTCCAAAAGTTCCTATCCCAAACTTTCCTGGTAAAGATGATATATGCATTATTACTCCAGCACTTCTATTCATTTTTTCCACCTATCCCTCTCATTTTAATGCTTATACAATTTATATATTATTATGGCTAATTAATAACCATATAATTATCTAATTAAATACTACTACAAGACTCTCTTTCAATTAATTCTGTATCTAATAAAATTTGTCTGTGCTCACCTTTTCCACTTAAAAGTGCAAATAACAACTCTACACTTTTTAATGCCATTTCTTCTTTAGGCTGCTTCATAGTAGTTATTCCTGGATTATAAAATTCACTTATATCCATCCCATCAAACCCCATAATTGCTATATCTTTACCTACTACTAAACCACAATCAGCTGCTGCCTTTGCTGCACCAACTGCCATAATATCAGAAATAGCAAAAATAGCAGTTACACCATTATGTTGCTGTAAAAATCTTTTCGCCTCATTATAGGCTGTTCTAGTATCATAATTACCTATTAACATATTTTCTGTATCAACATCTATGTTACTTTCTTCTAAAGCCTTCTTGTACCCTTTATATCTCCACCAACTTATACAAAGGTCATTTTTTTCACCTAACATTATTGCTATATTTTTATGCCCTAATTTTATTAAATAATTTGTTGCGTCATAAGCTGATTTCAAGTTATCAATTCCAACAGTAGAATACTTGTCTTCTATATTAGGAATTACTGTATTTACAGAAGTTAAAACTACTGGCACATCAATATTTCTAAAACTCTCTTCATCGATGTCCACAAAATTTCCTCCTAGGCATATAACTCCTTGTAATCTTTTCTCCTTAATAAAATATTTTAATGTATCAACATCTTCTTCTAGTCCATAGTCATTTTGCTGTAAAATCATAGTATACTTGGACTCATTTATTTTACTTCCTATTACGTTAAGCATTTCGGAGAAAAACGGATTGAAAACCCCTTTAATTAACACTCCAATATTTTTTGTGTTATTTTGCTTCAATATTCTCGCACTATTATTTGGAATATAATTGCTTTCTTTTATAATTTGCATTACCTTTTCCCGTGTACTTTCTTTTACATCAGGATGATTATTTAATACACGGGATACTGTACTTACGCCAACACCTGATAGCTTAGCGATATCTCTAATATTCATCTTTCTTCTCCTTTTATAAAAATTCAGCTATAATTTCGGCACCGTTTCCAAAACTCTTTAAAAATTTTTATATTATTCTTTCTATAATTAACTAGGTATATTATTTGTTTAAGGTATAAAACCACAAATATGTGATTTTATACCCTATAAATTACATTTAATTCGGTATCGTTTCCAATATCAATTATAAAATAATTTGCAAACATTTTCAACTATTTTTAGTTTTTTTTTCCTTCCATAAGAAAAAAACTAATTTAAATATTACTGCATTATTAAATTCTCTTATATCATAAGACGTATATTTTTCAATTTTATCTAACCTGTAAATTAAAGTATTTCTATGAATATATAGTTCTTTTGCCGCATCACTTAAATTAAGGCCACATTTAAAAAATACCTCTATCGTCTTAATCATCTCAGTATCTAATTTTAAAAATCCATTATTAACTTTTTCAAAAACATCTTCCTTTACATAGTCTGAAACTGAATCTATTATACCTTCAAATATCATATTTCTATCATCAATTATAGATTCATTAAAATTATATTTTTTAGCTAATTCTATTTTAGCAATATTATCTTCAAACTCTTTTTTTACTTTGTTTAAATCTAAAACCTTAGAATAACTAATATAATATTTCCCGGAAAATGTATTGTCAATAGTTTCTTTTATACTTTCCATATGATCTCTAGCATCTTCTAGCTCACCTATAATTATAATATTTCCTTTATAAATTACAACCTCAACTTCACTATCAGTATAACATTCTTTAATATAATCGTATATACTTTCTATATTGTTCTCCGCATAAATACTAACTAGATAAAATTCTTTAGTAAGTGCTGGTAAAGTTGCCTTTAATATCTCTGGTTCTATTTCTTCACCTTTTAGTAATGATAATATTATATCTCTTTTATGTAAAAATCCATCTTTTAACTTATCTTTTATACAAAAAATTAATAAATCTAAAATAGCACTAAATGCTGCATTAACTTTTATGCAGCATTTAGTATTTTCAAATTTAAAATTCTTTGTTAAGTAATTCTGTGATTTGTCAAAAAGAGGTGTAGAATATATTCCAACTCCATCTATATTTAGATTAAAAGGAATTTTCGAACTCTTATAAATATCATCTACTAATTTTTCAATAAATTTCACAAAATCACCTCAACCCTTTTATAATTACAAAATATATAATCTTACTTTCTAATTACTTAAACTATTTTTAATTCTGTTTCTTTATTAAATACATGTAATTTATTAGCATCTAAGAACAATTTAGCTTCTTGTCCAATTTTTAAAGAAGTTGTTCCTTCAACTCTTACATTCATATTATTATCTCCACATTTAGTGTAAATGTAACTTTCAGCACCCATAAGTTCAATTACTTCAACATTACCATTTATAACACTATGAGGATTATCTTTGATTAACTCATCTTTATCACTTATATGCTCTGGTCTTATTCCAAATATAACTTCCTTACCAACATATCCATCAGCTTTTAATACTTTAGCTTTATCAGCTGGAATATCTATTCTATTACCATTAAATACAGCTACTAATCCATCGCCATCATTTTCGATAGTTCCGTTTAAGAAGTTCATTTGAGGACTTCCTATAAATCCTGCTACAAAAAGATTTGCTGGATTATTGTATATGTTTTGTGGTGTATCAACTTGTTGAATAACCCCATCCTTCATAACAACTATTCTTGTACCCATTGTCATAGCTTCTACTTGGTCATGAGTTACATATATAAATGTAGTTTCTAATTTTCTATATAATTTAATTATTTCTGTTCTCATTTGAACTCTTAGTTTAGCATCAAGATTAGATAAAGGCTCGTCCATTAAGAATACCTTTGGATTTCTTACAATCGCTCTTCCTAATGCAACTCTTTGTCTTTGACCTCCTGATAAAGCCTTTGGTTTTCTCTTTAATAAATGTTCAATATCAAGTATCTTTGCAGCTTCATGAACCTTTTCTTCTATTTCAGCCTTTGGAACTTTTCTTAACTTTAATGCAAATGCCATATTGTCGTAAACTGACATATGTGGATATAATGCATAGTTTTGGAATACCATTGCTATATCTCTTTCTTTTGGTTCAACATCATTTACTAATTTATCTCCAATATATAATTCACCTTGTGAAATATCTTCTAATCCTGCAATCATTCTTAATGTAGTTGACTTACCACATCCTGATGGTCCAACAAAAACTATAAACTCTTTATCTTCAATTTCAAGATTAAAGTCTTTAACCGCAGTTACATCTCCTTGATAAACTTTATAAATATGTTTTAATGATAAATTTGCCATTCTTAACCCCTCCATTATTCTTTCTCAATATACTTAAATTTTACACTCTGAAATCATTTTTATCCATATACACTATTTACAAATATTAAGCATATTTTTTGTAATATTATCTAAATAAAGTATTTTATTCTCATATTAATTTTTACCTAACTTCAAATTTGTATATTGTCTGGCTTATATATTCTTCATCTTGTTTTAATATTGAATCTTCAACAAAGCAAGAATTCACCCCAATTGGTGGATTTTGAGGTTCTATTGCAACTCCATATCTCCACTGACTAGACTTACCATTCTCTAAAATTTCATCATCAGGATAATTGTGAGTATATACAACTATAGTCTTTCTATCTGTATAAACTTCCAATGCTCTTCCAGACTTTTCATCATAAAGTTCTAGATCTGGACCTTCCCCTCCTTCAATATACCAAGGAATATCATATCCTTTTCCTTGAAGTAATTGTGGATGATTACCATCTATATCTTTTCCTATTTTCTTGCTTGAAGTAAAATCATATTCTGTCCCCTCTATAAACATAAGTAATCCTGTTGGTGCTTGTACATCATTCAACTCAACAATGCTTTTGCTATTTATATATAAGTTGTGATTTAGTATGCTTTCTTTTCCATCTCCACTTAAATTAAAATAGCTATGATTTGTCATATTTACTAATGTATCTTTATCACTTTTAGCGTAATATCTTATCTTTAATTCATTATCCTCTGTTAGTATATATTTAACTTTAACTTTAAGATTTCCTGGATAATTTTCTTCCATATCAGGACTAACTCTACTTAACTCAATATATGCTTCATTTTCTAATGCTTCATATTTAACTTCATAGAACTTTTTATTAAACCCTTCATTTCCTCCATGACCTTGATTTGGATTATAATTTTTGTTTAAAACTAATTTTTTATCTCCTAAATCAACTTCTGCATTGAAAATTCTGCCTCCAGTTCTACCTATTAAAGAACCTAAATATGATGGATTTTCGATATAACTTTCCCAATTCTTATACTTAAGAACTATATTCTCTCTTTTATTATTTCTATCTGGCATTAATATATCAGTTATTATTCCACCATAATTTAAAACTCTAACTTCTACCCCTTTAGAGTTTGGCATACTATAACAAATAATCTCTTTATTATTAAAAACGCCTAAAACCTTTTCAAAAATCTCCATATTATCCCTCCATAACCACTATTAAAAACATTATAACACATTTACGTAAACAATAATTATTAATTATCTTATCAAAAATTAATTTAAATATAAATCTACATTTTCTTTATCTACTTTTATATGCTTTGTTTTTATATATTTACCTTCTAATCCATCTACATTGCTTAAATCTCCATTTATTGCTTTTAAATACGCAATGTTAAAAATCCCTTCAGCTTGAGCCATAGAATTACTAATTACAGTTCCTAATATTTCTTCATTTTTCACGGCTTGTAACGCCTCTTTAACTCCATCTACACCTACTACTATCACATCATAAATTTTAGCATCATTTAATGCATCAACAGCACCTAAAGCCATATCATCATTATTGCTAAATACAACTTCTATCTCACTTCCGAATTCTTTTATCCAACCAGTCATCTTAGATTTTGCTTGTGCAAACTCCCAATTTGCCGTATCATCAGCAAGTTTTTCTACTTCAATTCCACTTTGAACAATAGTTTTAATACTATATTCTGTTCTTATAGCAGTATCTTGATGCCCATGCTCTCCTTCTAACATCACATATTGAATTTTACCATCTCCATTTTTATCAACAGAATCTTTATCCATATAATATTTATCAATTATTAAGTTGCCTTGAAGCTCTCCTGACTGTTCAGCTTCAGCTCCAACATAATACACTTCATTCCATCTTCTCATATCTTCTTCCACTGGCTCTCTATTAAAAAATATAATCGGAGTATTACTATTTTTAGCTTTATCTATTATAGTTGCAGCTGATGTTCTATCAACAATATTTACACAAATCACATCATAATCATTTAAAATAAATTTATCAACTTGATTACATTGATTAGCTAAATTACTTTTTGCATCTAAAATATCTACTGTTATTTTTACATTTTCCTCTATTTCTTTCTTTTTAGCTAGCTCTAGTATATTATTAGTTATTGTTGATATAAATTTATCATCTTCTTTATATACCGTTACTCCAATCTTGATTTCATCAATATCATTATATATTTCACTATTATTTGTGCAGCCAACTAAATAATTAAAGATAAAGATTATTGCTGCAAAAGTTGAGCATCCCCTCATTTTACCCATTCAAATTCCCCTCCTAGTTTGTATTTATCAATACTATCTAACAAATGGAAATAATAATCTTTGATTTTCATCTGAATACATATTAATTTTTGATATGATGGAAAAATCAATGTTTTTATTACTTATCTTTTCACCTTTTATAAGCCCTACTGCTGCTTGTACTCCTAAATATCCTACATTAAACTCATTCTGTACTATAGTAGAATTAATTATATTTTCTTCTAATAATGCTATTATCTTATTTGTACTTCCTACGCCATAAATTTCAATTTTATTAAATTCTTCATTCTCTAAAGTTAACTCTTTCTTAGCCTGTGCTAATATTTCTAGAGTAGATGGTTCTAATGCAACTACTATATCTATATTATTTTCTTTAACTCTTTTTTTAACATATTCTATACCTTCTAGCACATCACTACTTGTATCCCATAATTCATAATTATTTTTACTTTCCTTAATTACTTCTTCAAATCCTTTACATCTTTCTTTTACACTACTATAGCTTGTCTCACTATTAAAAATAGCAATATTATTTCTATAGTTTCCGGCCTTTATAATTTCTTCTGCCAAACTTTTTCCTAATTCATAATTATCACAAGAAACATACGGAATATTTCCAATGTTTTTTACTGTAGATTCTATTAGGACAACAGGAACCTTCTCTTTAGCACTTTTTATACTGCTTGACATTTTCTCATAGTCTACAGGTACAACTATAAGTGCATCTATCCCATCATCAATTTCTCTTTTTATTAGTTGCTCTTGCTCATCTAGATTATTTTCTTCAGAAAGTGTAATAAAACTTACATCTACATTCATATCAGAAGCAGCTTGGTCTATTCCTTCTTTTGTTATCATCCAACTTTCGCTACTTTTTCCCCTTATAATAACTGATATTTTATAAATTTTATTATCCTCTCCATAAATAAAATTTTTACTAAGCATAATTAAGAAAAATAGACTTAAAATCAATACAAAGAGAATTAAATACTGTTTTTTTCTACTTCTCATCTATTTTCCTCCTTTGATAAATAATCACTATAACTTATTTTCGGCATACAAATTCTTATAGTTGTTCCCTCATCTGGTTCACTAAATATATCTAGACCATAATCTTTTCCAAAATATAGTTTTATTCGCTCGTTAACATTCTTCAATCCTATTCCTGACCCCTTTTTAGAACTATTTTCATTAGTCAATAACTTGTTAACAGCTTCCTCTGTCATACCTAGCCCATTATCAATTATGTCTATATATAAAATTTCATCTGTTACATAGGCTTTCACTACTATTTCCCCATCTCCATACATAAACTCCATACCATGATATATAGCGTTTTCAATAAGAGGCTGAATTATTAATTTGATACATGATAAATCCAAGATAGATTCCTCTGCCTCAATATAATAATCAAATTTATTTTTATATCTTATATTTTGTATAGTTAAGTAGTTTTTAGCATGCTCTAGTTCATCTCTTAAAGTTATTATATTCTTCCCTTTACTTAAACTTATTCTAAAAAGTCTAGCTAGTGCTGTTACCATAACTACAGCTCCATCGTATTTTCCATTTTCTACCATCCATATAATAGAATCTAACGTATTGTATAAAAAATGTGGATTTATTTGAGCTTGTAATGCATTAAGTTCACTTTTTCTTTTAGCTTCTTGCTCAATAACTATGTCATCCATAAGTTTTTTCATATTATTTGCCATTGATTTTATAGCTTTACCTAAATGCTTTATTTCATGAGATCCTTTAATAGATATATCTACATCCATTATTCCATTCTCCAAATCATTTACTGACTTTTCTAATTCCCTTATTGGATTTGTAATTCTAGTAGATACAAAAATATTAACAGCCACAAGAATAAAAATTACTGCTATCAGTATAAAAATAGCAAAAATCCCAACTTGAATATAGTTTTTTGAAAGTTCATTCATCGGCTTAACACCAACTATTTTCCACCCAGTATATCCTACAGTTTTTACTGTTATTATCCTCTTTTCACCTAAAAACTCCTCAATATGATTTCCATCTTCATAAAAAGCACTTTCCTTTGTATTTTCTTGAATTAAATTTGAATAAATAAGTTGTTGTCTAGGATGATATATTATCTCACCATTTCCATCTATAAGATAGATATATCCCGATTTACCCATATCGACATTCTTACATATCTGCTCAATTCCGCTGAAATTCATATCGACCAACAAAACTCCTGGCGTTATTTTCCCATTATAAGTAAGCTCCACAGCTCTACTTAAAGAAACTACCCATCTATATTTATAGTTATTATCTACAAATAAATTCTGTACATGCGGAGTTGAAAAATGTAAATTTTCTCTTTTTTCAACTGCACTAATAAACCATTCATTATTTCTTGGATCGATAGAATTTTTTAGTTGAGCAATAGGGGATGCAGCTATTACATCCCCATATTCTGAAAATAAACATATACTAACAAGTGAACTTTTATTTGTTTCATATAAAAGATCCATTTCTTTATCTATACTTTCAACTGCTAAATCTTTTCGTTTTATTACGTTATAGTATATCCCATCAGATACCTTCATCATATTACGTAAATAACTATCTAAATTTAAATTTACTTGCTCTATCATAGCTTTATTATTTTCTAAAACCATTGTTTCAGTTGTGTGTATAGACTTCAAATAAAATGATACTCCTACAATTAACATACATATTACTGCAACAACAGTAAATGAAAATGAAATAATATACCTTATACTAGTATGGTCATATCTATCTTTTATTTTATCTGCTATAAAGTTCAAAATTTTTTTCATATCTAATTCCTTCTGTATCTCGATGGCGCAATTCCATATTTTCTTTTAAATACGTAACTAAAGTAATTTGCTTCCTGATATCCTACCTTTCCTGCAATTATATACGTCTTATCATCTGTTGTTTTTAAAAGCTTTAAAGCTTCTTCTAATCTTACTGATGTAAGGTAGTTTACAAAATTCATTTCAGTTTCTCTTTTAAATATAGTAGAAAAATAAGTTGGACTTACATGAAGATAATCACAAAGTTTTTCTACTGATAAATCATAATCAGTATAATTGTTATTTATATACTCTTTAGCTTTTTCAACTAATAATTTTGATGAATTCATCCTTTCTTTTCTTATATTTAAATTAATTTTTTTAGCCTTGTCTGTAAACCATTTCTTAACCTCTTCTAAAGAACTAAACTCTTCTACACTGCTATAAGGATTAAAGTTATCTCCATAAATCTCACTTACATCTAAGTTATAACTTTGTATTAGTTTAAGCATAGCTATATTTATCTCTAAGAAATAAATTTTATACTTGTCCAAAACTAAGATAACCTCTTCTGTTTTTTTAAATAAATTATTTATTACTTCATCAATATCACTTTCTTCTGCAACCTTTATCGTATCCAACAACTTACGTTCATCTTGCTCAGTAAATTTTAATTCTTCATATTTATCAGGCTCTACATCCTCAATATAGATTACCTTTCCAGTTCCAAATAAGAATTTGTAATTCAAAGCATCTTGGGAACCAAGATAAGATATATTTAAATCATATGGATTATCTACTATATTTCCTAATCCTATTGATAGTTTTATTCCAAGAATTTTTTTATAAATACTACTAAAATTATTTAATCCTTCGATAAATGAAACAATCTGTTCTCTTTTATCAAATAAAGCAATAACTATTACTTTACCATAATAAATAAAAGATATTGTTCTACAATACTTATTTATTTCATCATCTAATATTTTTTTTATACTTATATTAATAATATACTCTTCTCTACCGTCTAAATTTAGGCGATTTTCATCATCTTTTTCTGCCTCAATTATAGATATAGCTAAATGTTTACATTTTAGATTTACTCCTAACTTATCACATTCATTTACAAAACTTTCTTTATTTTGTCTTCCTTCTATTACAGAGGCTAAAAACTGTTCTCTTAATATTGGTAAACTTTCTGAATAATGTTTGTGAAGACTTTCTAAGTTTATTTTATCATTATATTCTTTATCTAATTTCGCTTTTAATTTCTTTAATATCTCAATTAATTCACTTGAGTTTATTGGTTTTAATACATATTCGATAACA
Source organism: Clostridium sp. NSJ-49 (assembly GCF_014287725.1). Lineage (NCBI taxonomy): Bacteria > Bacillati > Bacillota > Clostridia > Eubacteriales > Clostridiaceae > Clostridium > Clostridium sp. NSJ-49. Next base: position 23,871 of record NZ_JACOOP010000030.1, read on the forward strand.
TTAATCTTTATAGCTTTTTGAGCATATTCAAAATCATCAGAACCTGAAAAAATAATTATTTTCGTCTCAGGCATTTTTTTACTTAATTCTTTTCCTAATTCTAATCCATCCATAAAAGGCATTTTAATATCTGTCATAACTATATCTGGTCTAAGCTTTTCTGCTTTTTCTAATGCTTCTTGTCCATTTTCTGCATCTCCTATAACTTTAAATCCATACTCTTCCCATGGTATTTTCTTTATTATTCCAAGCCTTATTTCCTCTTCATCATCAACTACCATAATAGTATATAAAGTCATAATAATCTCCTCCGATACAAATATGAATTTAATCCCATAATTATTCCACAATATTACATATATTATAATATATCACATCTGAGTATTTTTTGCATAAAAAAATCCCCTAGTGATATAGATTATTTTCCATACCACTAGGGAATTTTTATTATTTACATTATAACGCCTAAAATTATAGAAGAAGCAAGAACTATCATAAGTCCTATTATTACTTTATCCATTGTCTTAACAGATACATCTATTCTTCCATATATAGTATCTCTAACCGTTTTATTTTCTTCGTTTTTCTTTTTTTCTTCTATCTCCATTTAGCTTGCCTCCTTAATTTTGGGTTTTATACTTGAACTTATATTTAATTATTTCTTAGCTAAGTATTTTCTTACGTCAAGTGATACCGCTATAATTATTATTAACCCTCTTATAATGTATTGCCAATAAGCATTAACTCCTACGAAGTTTAAACCGTAGTTAATTACTTGAAGTAAAATTGCACCTATTAATACTCCTGGAATTGTACCAACACCACCTGAGAAAGATACTCCCCCAACAACACAAGCAGAGATTGCATCAAGCTCATAGTTAAATCCTGTCATAGTAGATGTTGAACCTGCTCTTGCTGCTTCTAAGAATCCTGCTATTCCATAAAGCACTCCTGAAATTATAAATATAAACATTATATTTTTTACTATATTTACTCCTGATACAGCTGCAGCTTCTGGATTACCACCAATAGCAAACATATTCTTACCAAGTTTTGTCTTATTCCATATAAACCACATTACAATTGCTGCAATTGCTAAATAGAATATTAAGTATGGTAATTTTATTGTTCCAATTTTAAAATATCCATTTACTAACTCAGTATATCTTTCATCTAAGTTTGCAATAGGTTGAGCCCCTAGAGGTGGTCTATCTATATATAGACAAGATATTCCGTATGCAATAAGCTGAGTACCTAAAGTTATAATAAATGCATGTACTTTAAGCTTAGCAACCCCAAAACCATTTATTGCTCCAAATATTCCTCCAATTATTACTGCTGCTATTAAAGGTAGTATAAGTGGTAGCATTGGAAGATTAGGATACATTCTTGAAGTATAAGTAGTTGATTGCAGTAATGAAGCTGACACTATGGCTGTTAATCCTAAAATACGCCCTGCTGAAAGGTCAGTTCCTTGTAATACTATAAGTCCTGCAACACCAAGAGCAAGTATACCTCTTGTAGATGCTTGGCTTAATATTTTTGTAAAGTTATTAATAGAAAGGAATGTAGGCTCCTTAATAATAAACACTACTATCATAATAAATAAAACTATATATAATGCATAATTTAATAAGAAATCCTCTAAATTCAGTTTTTTTGTTTTATTTTGTTCTTTAATCTTTTCCATAAGTTGCACCTCAATTCTAAATATATTTTGCTGCTGATTCCATAATAGCTTCTTGTGATAATTCATCAGGAGTTCCTTCTCCAGCAATTCTACCATTTGACATTACAAGAATTCTGTCGCAAATTCCAAGTAACTCAGGCATCTCTGAAGATACAACAATAACGCCTTTACCATTATTAGCTAAATCTATTATTAATTGATATATTTCATATTTTGCTCCAACATCTATTCCTCTTGTTGGCTCGTCTAGCAAAAGTACCTCTGGGTTAGTTAAAAGCCATCTTCCTATAATAACTTTTTGTTGATTACCTCCAGAAAGTGATTTTATAGGTGTCTTTTGACTTGGAGTCTTTACTTTCATAGAATCTATTACCCATTTAGTATCTTCTACCATTTTCTTTTCATTTAACATACCTTTACTATAATTATCTATGCTAGCAATTATAGTGTTAAATTTAATATCTAATCCTCCAAATATACCAGTTGCTCTTCTTTCTTCTGTCAAAAGAGCAAATCCGTTGTTAATTGCAACTCTTGAGTCTTTATTTTCAACCTTTTTTCCATGCAATATAAGTTCACCAGAACTATGATGACGAATACCAAAAATAGTTTCTAATAGCTCTGTTCTTCTTGACCCAACAAGCCCTGCAATACCTAATATCTCTCCCTTTTTAAGTTCAAATGATATATCTTTAACTGCTGGCTCATATTTACCAGTTAAATTCTTAACCTCTAAAATTACATCACTTGGTTTATTAGTTTTAGGTGGGAATCTATTAGTTAAATCACGTCCAACCATAAGTTTAATAATTTTATCAGTTGTAAGATCTTTAGCTTCTTCTGTAGCTATCCATTTACCATCTCTCATAATTGTAACATCGTCAGAAATCTCAAGTATTTCTTCCATCTTATGAGATATGTAAATAATTCCACAACCTCTATCTCTAAGCTTATTAATTATCTTAAATAAATGAGTTACCTCTTCTTGAGTTAAAGATGAAGTAGGTTCATCTAAAACTAATATCTTTGCATTGTAAGAAACTGCTTTTGCAATTTCAACCATTTGTCTTTGTGAAACAGATAGCTTTGCCATCTTTGTCTTAGGATTAACATCTATTTCTAGTTCTTTAAAGACTTTTTCAGTCTCTTCAAACATTTTCTTCGAATCCACAATACCTTTACCACCTGGATATCTTCCAAGCCATATATTATCCATTACATCTCTTTGTAAAACTTGATTTAATTCTTGATGAACCATCGCAACTCCATTATCCATAGCTTGCTTTGGATTTGAGAATTTAACCTTTTCACCATCTACATAGATTTCACCACTATCCTCTATATATATTCCAAAAAGACATTTCATCAATGTTGATTTACCTGCACCATTCTCTCCCATAAGAGCATGTACGCTTCCTTCTTTAACCTTTAAATTCGCATTATCTAAAGCTTTAACTCCTGGGAAACTCTTATTTATATCTATCATCTCTAAAATGTATTTAGATTCTGCCATAAAAATATCTCACCACTTTTCTTACTATTTATCGAAATTAAATTTAATTGTATTATAAATGTATTTTTTATGCATATTTGTTGGAGGTGCTTTTTTAAACACCTCCAAATTTTATTAATTATTCTAAATTATTTTGTATATGGTTGATATGGTATTCTTACAGCTACTCCAGTATCATCTATAGTATAAGAAGTACCTTCAGTAGGAGTTTTACCATTAGCTAAGTTCATTCCTATAGTATAAAGAGCTTCAGCCATTGCAGGAGCATCTTGAAGAACTGAACCTTGCATATAACCTTTAGCTATATAGTCTTTTGCAGCTTCTGTTGCATCAACACCTATAACTGGTATATATTCTCCATCACCTTTATTTAAGCCTTCAGCTTGTAATGCAGCAATTGCACCAAGTGCCATACCATCATTATTAGCTATAACAGCTTCTATCTTGTCACCATCTTTAGAAAGCCAAGATTCCATAGCAGTTTGAGCTAAATCATTTTGCCAGTTACAAATTTGTTGAGCTATTTCTTCTGTTTCAATTCCGTTATCATTTAAAGTAGATACAGAATATTTTGTTCTTGCAACTGCTTCTGGGTTATCAGGTTCACCTTGTAACATAACATATTGGATTTTTCCATCTCCATTTTTATCTAATGTGTCTTTTTCAGAATTCCATAAATCAGTTAATATTTTACCTTGCATAACTCCAGCTTCTTGAGCGTTAGTTCCTACGAAAATAGCATTTTCATAAGACTTTATAGCATCTGCAGCTGGTTCTCTATTAAATAGTACAACTGGAACTCCAGCATCTTTAATTTTATTGATAACAGTTTGTCCTGCTCCTGTATCAACTAAGTTAACTAGTAATAAATCAAAACCTTTAGATATTATTGTATCAATAGCATCATTTTGAGTAGCTTGGTCACCTTTTCCATCAAAGAATTCAAATTCAACTTTATCTGAATTTTCTTTTTGTATAGCTTCTAAACTTTGTCTAACTGTTGATATATAAGTATCATCAAACTTGTATAAACATACTCCTACTTTTATTACATCACTTTTAGTATCATCAGCATTTGCTTCTGTAGATGCTTCAGTATCATTACCTCCAGCACTTTCTGAAGTTGAGCTTGATCCACAAGCTACTAATGATGCAGTCATCATTAATGTTGCAACTGCAAGTGCAACTAATTTTTTTACCTTTTTCATAAAGTTTCCCCTCCATACTTACCTTTAATTTTATTCATTGTTTAATAACGTTTACAGTTATAATTATAATTTTTACCACATTTTAACTCCATATAAAATTCTTAACTCTTCTATCGAAATTCTAAGGTTTTCTATAAATTTGTTACAAATAAAAAATCACCTATATTTCAAGGTGATTTATACTACTTATTATTCATTTAATTTTTTTAGTACTTCATCTATATCTATCCCATGAATCTCACAAGCATCTTCTAAACTTTCCATAGTAGCTGATGGACATCCTAAACATCCCATTCCAAAACTTCTTAAGATTTCTTCTGCATTTTTATTCTTCTTTAATACATCTGCAATTATATCTACTTTTTTTATCATTTAATTACTCCTCCATCTATATTTTTCTTATAACTCTTGTATCATTATCTACTTCTAAATATTCAAAATCTCTATTTAATTCACTTACAAAAGCTTTAATCCAAAGACCTCTAAAATCATAGAAATACTTAACATCAATATTTTCTGCATCCCATATATCTTTATGCACACAAATTCTCTTCGTCCACTTAACTAATTCTTCTGAAGATTCCTCTATAACATTTACTCTGTCACAAGGCATACCATCTAATACATAATCATTCATTAAATTATATATCTCTTCAGCATTTTTATAAGATTTTCCAGATTCCTTAATCTCTTTTGCAGCTTTTATTCCTTGATCTATATATACTTTTTCTATCTTATTTATACCATTTTTACTATTGTTTATTATTATTGATGTCCATGCAGCCATTCTTCCTTCAGCAGAATTGATTTTAGATTGTAACCATCCATGAATATTTCCAGTATCAATCATATCTTCCAAAGGCTTATTAGGTAACTTTTCTCCGTACTTTTTATTTATTTTATCATTTATTTCCTCTGTATATATTCCTTCGTCCTTTGCAACTTTTATAATATCTTCTTCTAAAATTTCAAACCATTGTATTTTATTAAATAACCAATAGTGTATCTTTCCTAAAAATAAACTCATATTACGTCCTCCCTCTTAATGTGTATTTAATATGAACTTTATATTGTATATAATATATCATTATCTTATTTTTTACAATACCTATTTAAAAATTCTTAAATTACAAAACGCTTATATTTAGTATGCTCAATGTATATATAATTATTAACATATATAATAAAGAGAGCAGATTATATTTACTCTGCCCTCTTTTATCAATAATATATTTTACTAGAAATATTATTTAATAGGTAATATTATAATAAATTCGCTTCCTTCTCCAACTTTACTAACTACACTAATTTCTCCACCATGAAGATTAATTAAATTTTTAGTTAGTGTTAATCCTAATCCACTTCCACCAAACTCTTCAGAAGAAACATCATAAACTTGTCCAAATCTATCAAAGATACTATTATGGTATTTCTCATCAATTCCAACACCTGTATCTTTAACAGTTATTTTAACTTTATCATCTAATTCACTAACAGTAACGATAATACTTCCTTCTGATTCTGTAAATTTTATAGCATTACCAATTAAATTAACTATACATCTCTCTATATCTAACCTATCACAACTTATAGATAATTCTTCTACTTCTGGATCAACTATTAAATCAATGTTTTTTGACCTTGCAAGTTCGACCATAGATAGTGCTGTATCTTCTACAAGACATACTATATCTACTTCTTCTTTATTTAATTTATATGCACCAGAATCTATTTTAGAGGTATCTATAATATTATTTATAAGATTTAAAAGCCTCTTTGAATTTCCACCTAAGGTATTCATATAATCTTCCATCTTATCGTTATCTATTTTCTTCCCTGACTTAACTAATGATCTTATCAGCTGTTCCATAGATAAAATTACATTTAATGGTGTTCTAAGTTCATGAGATAAGTTTACAAAGTAATTATTCTTATATTGTTCTGCCTCTATAAGTCTTTTGTAAAGTTTTTTATTTTCATGTAGCTTATTATTTAACTCTTGAGTCCTTTGAGTTACTAATGAATCTAAAATCTTAACTTGATTATAAAAGAAATATATTACTGCTAATACTATAAGTATGTATATAATATATGCAATAGGCGTTTTAAAAATAGAATTTTTAACCTTTATCTCTACACTTGATATATCCGACCAAACTCCATTATAATTTCTCCCTGCTATAAGCATTTTATATTTTCCAGGTGGTATACTTGCATATCTTGCATAGTTTTCAGTTCCTGAAAAAGTCCACTCACTATCCATACCTTCTAACTTATATGCATACTGCATTTGATTCATATTTTTATACTCTGGAATAAAAAACTTTATATATAATTCCCTAGAATCATACTCTAATACAACCTTATGTCGTAAATCTACTTCTAGTCCCCCAATTGTCTTTATACTATCTATTATTACATTGCTAGTCTCCATTTTAAGCTGAAGTTCTCTAGGGTTAAATTTTGTTACTCCATTTACCCCACCTACATAAATTTGCCCATCTTTATTCTTATGATAAGAAAATCCATTAAACTCATTCGTAGCAAGTCCATCAGCCTCGTAATATCTTACAAATTTTTCTTCATTTTGATCATACATAGATAATCCATAATTAGTAGTTGCCCAAATATTATCATAATCATCTACAATTACACCATAAATAAAATTATTTGATAATCCATCATTAAATGAATATACTGTAAACTTCTCTGTTTTTTTATTTAGCTTATTTAATCCGTCTTGAGTTCCTATCCATATATTCCCATAACCATCTTCAGATATAGATCTAACATTATTGAAGCTTAAAGAGTTCTCATTATTTTCATCATTTAAGTAATTTTTTACCTCTCCTGTTTCTCTATTATAACTTACAAGTCCGCCATCATTACCAAGGCCAAACCACATTATTCCTTCACTATCTTCGTAAATAGCACTAATTGTTTTTTCATATATCCCATTTTTCTCTAAAACTTCATTATAAGATGTAAAGTTCTCTTCCCTATCAAATGTAGATATTCCCCCTCTAGTTCCTATCCACAAAAGTCCATCTCTATCAATATATAAAACTCTTATTTCACTATTAACTACACTATTTTCATCATCTGTTTTTTTATATACAGTAAACTTTTCAGTATCTTTATCATACTTATTTAAACCATTGTCTGTAGCTATCCATATTTCATTTTCTATTCCAGTTATATCTTTTACTCTATTACTACTTAATGAATTTACATCATTTAAGTCATTATAATATCTAGTTACTTTATCTCCACTAACCTTATTTATACCAGCATTAAAAGTTCCAATCCAAACATTACCTTCATCATCCTCATATATCCCACAAACACTACTGCTGCTTAAAGAATTATCATCTGAAGGGTCATTTCTATATACCTCAAAGTCATTATTAGGGAAAAACTTACTTATTCCACTAAAGGTTCCAATCCATATTACCCCTAATCTATCTTGATATAAATTAATGATATTGTTATCACATATACTATGCTTATCTGTATTACTTGTATATGTATAAAAAGTCTCATTTTTCTCATCAAAATGAGCCAATCCTTGATCAGTTGCTAGCCACATATTACCATCTTTATCTTTAAGTATGTCTCTAATAAGATTGCTCGGTATAGAATTGGGATTACTAGGATCATGTGCATATCTTTTTATGCTATAATCTTTTAGGTTCATTATATTTAATCCACCAGTTTTAGTACCAATCCATAACTTACTATCGTTATAGTAAAGAGAAAAAATATTGTTTTCGCTAATTGTATTTTTATCATTAACATCATGATAGAAAGATTCTACAACATTTTTTTCATGATTATATTTAAATAGACCATCTCTTGTAGATACCCAGATATTCCCTTCACCATCTTCTGCAATATCTTGAATACCTTTATTCTCTAAGTACTCTTCTGCTACTTTAATAAAAGTATCATTTTCACTATCATATAAATTAAGACCATTAATAGTACATACCCATAGTCTTCCTTTGGTATCAAATAAAAGTTCATCTACAACAGTATTAGAATATAGCTTGTCTTCTTCCGAAACTAAATATCTAGTTATTTCACCAGTATATAAGTTCATTTTATTTAAGCCACCATCTGTTCCTATCCATAAATTTTTATTATTGTCTTCAACTAATGAACTAATCATATTATTACTGATACTATTATCATCATTTTTAATATTTTTATATACCTTAAACTCATTTCCATTATATCGATTTAATCCATCATTAGTACCTATCCATATATATCCAAAGCTATCTTGATATATATACTCCGCTAAAGATTGAGATAATCCATCATCTATACTTATACTTTGAAAATTTATATTACCTATTTTACTTGCTGAATATACATTTTCACTCCAAATACAGATAAATAAAAATATTAATACTAAAATATTTCTTATGCTTTTTTTCATATGTCACCTAACCTAAAAGAATTCTTTTATAACATTGTAACAAATTTATACATTTTTTCATCATTTTTTCTATATTTTCTTTTATTGGATTATTTTTAATTAATTAAATTATAATTATATTGTAAAATATTCCTTTAAAACATTGCTTATTTGACTTTTTCAACAAAAGTTTTACTAAAAAAACACTAGTTAACCTAATGTTTTCAAAATTATCCTATTAAATTTTATAGATTAAATTTACTTTACTGTATTTCAAAACCACCTTTAATAAATCTTACTCAGTAAATTTAACATTTCATTTTTTTATAACTTTTATCCTATTTTGAATCAATATAGCATTTCTACCCTTGTGGTATATTGATACTCTACAAGATCCATAAATACTAGTTTCTAAAGCAGCTATTACATAACATACATGTTCTCAAAAAATTTCATATCCATCTTTAATATTATATTATTTTTACAATCCCATCTTAACATGTGATATTAACTCTCGTAGAAATTATACAAAATTCATACAACACCTACTACTTTTTTGCTGCTAACTAAACACGCTACTTAACCCTAGAGTATTTTATAATAGTTTACTTCGATTATATTTTCCTATTTATATTTATCTATATAACTCCTCAATTATTACTATTTCTTAAATTAAAATCCCTTTTACTTTTATTTATGATAATTATTTTCAGTTTAGCATTTTTATTTTTTAAATATATCATCTTACTTTTCATTATTATTTAATTGTTCCTATACCCATCTATTTTCCAAATAACTCTAATAGTGTAATCCATAATTTAAATTTTAAACTTATTTCCACATCACTTTATCACATCAGAAAACATTATAGATTCCTTTATAACTAAACTTCCTAAAATAACTACATAATTAATTTATTCCGATTTTTATGCCAAAAAAGAAAAACGCTAGGCTTTAACCTAGCGTTTTTCATGTTGCGAGATAGTCCGTAAGCGGAGTTCTGTAATCTATAAAAACCACATTTTATTATGTTCTTGTCCATTTTATTTTGTTCTATAAACAAGCTAACTCAACACTCACAACAACTTTCTTTATTTACTTATATTTTATGTATATATTTATTATTTTCTTCCACAAGGGAAAAATAAGGGATATTTTTTTGCATAAAGACACTAACTTTATACGTTTTAATGTATAATTATAATATTTAAAAAATTTAATTTTCAAATATGATACAATATAAAGTATTAATATTGGAGGTAATGAAGATGCATAAATTGAAACTTAAAAATATAAACAACCCTTTCGAGATGAGACGAGGTGAAACAATTGTAGACTTAGATAGGTATGTAGAAGTTTTAAAAGAAAACAATATTCCTTTTACTCAAGAGCAGTATGAAGAAGCTAAAAAGAACTTAGGTAAATAATTGAATAAACTATTTATTTAGTGTCTATAATTTTAGATGATTGATGTTATTTTTCTTCATTAATACTCCCTAAGCTATTTTAGCTTAGAATTATTATATTTCAATATTACCTTAAAGCTCTGCGTCACTACAGAGCTTTTTTATTTACACATAAAAAATACCGCATATTCATTTCGAATAATACGGTGTTGTAATATGGATAATTGTAATTATTAATTATTTTCATATATTATAGCTACTTCGCCTGTACCAATAATACCAATTGTTGCTTTGTCCCCTAAATTATTAAGAATAATTTTTTGTTTGTATGGAAGTTTTAAATATGCTAAGAGTTCCTTATTTTTATCTAATAATAAAACAGATGTTTTAGTATCTGTTAATAACTCAATTGAAGTACTATATTCCTTTAAATTTTCTATATCATATATTCCTTGTTTATAAACATCAGATTTAATTGGTTGATACGCTTTAGTATTAACAGGAAATATACATATTATAATGAGAAAAGTTATAACAAAACATTTTTTTACCATTCTAATTCCTCCATTAATTATATAAGTTCTCTTAAGATATTTTACCCCAATATCTAAACACTTTATACATATTTAAATATCATCTAAAAGCTCTATGTCACTCCAGAGCTTTTAGATTTGCACATAAAAAATACCGTATATTCGTTTTGAATATACGGTATTGCGAGTAAACTTTTAAGATTATGCATAAATTAAAGATAATCATATTACCCTATAATACAAAATAGTCCAGCTAAGCAATTTTATTATACAAATATATTAACTCCTATTTATTTAGATTTTTTAACTCATCAGCTTTAAAATCAAAAATATTACCACAATCTAAACATACTTTGGCTGATATTGACGACTTTTTTGAATTCATGAAAGCAGAAGAATCAGCTACAAATATAATTCCATAAGGATTAGTTAACTTACCCCCTTCAATTCTTTCACTATTACATTTTGGACATACCATAAACCTTCCTCCCCACATAATGAATTGCATCGTATTATAATACAAATACGTGATATTTTAATATTATTCTAAATAGTTAACTTAATAAATTATATAACTATCAGCCTAAAGAAAATATTATTTTATATTTTTACATCTTTCTTTAATAAACGTTTTGAAATCATTTACCTGTTTATTATCTAAGCAATCCTTAAATACTATAATGTATTGATTGGCTTTAGTGAAAAGAACGTACATATTATTAATTTCTTCTATCCTTACAAATGCGTCATATTTTAATTGAACTGTTGCTCCAATACTTAGATTATTTACTACTGCCCCAGTTTCATCAAAAAACACTTTATAACAATATTCATTTAAACCTGTACTTTCCTTCATTATAGAAAGACTTTTTTTATAAAAAGTATTTACAGCTAAAAAATATTCTAAAATAAATACCAAAACCAAAAATGCAAAAAATACCGAAAATTTTAGCGATACAGGAATGCATATTAATGCAAATATGGCAGATATTATTGCAAATATTTTCAAAAAATTTTTAAGTCTTGGTGATATTGAATATTTTTTTAGTATCTTTAAAACCTCTTCATTTAGTATTCCAGTTGTTTCAAACATATTATCCCCCTCATTTAATCAAATTAACTTGCGAATTATTTAATACAGTTACTCGTTATAATTTAAGATTGCGAATTATTAACATCATTATCCTTACTATCAATTTTATTAATAATAATTTGAGTGCAGAAAACAATTGTAAATATAATAGTTGCAAACATTGCTACTTCTATACCAAAATCATAAAATATAAGTTGAAATAAAATACCTGCAGGATACAATGCAATAATGACTGCAACTACAGTAAATATCAAAGAATAAACTATTAACATAATTAAAGACCCCCTCTCATATTCACAAATTATCACAAATCGCATAATAATTTAAAGTTACCCAAGAATATCCCCTAAGAATTTTTCTTAATATAAATCTTTAAAGCCTTTATTAGAAGTATTAATGCATATATACCTAATACTGCAAAAGTTAATATTAAAATAAAATATAGATATACAAATATTGATGCAAAGAACATTTTATTCTCCCCCTTTTAAATCAACAACTCAATAATAACTATCCCCTAAATATAATTAAGATAATTATACGTTAATTATACATATTTTGTAAATATATTGATATTAAATAAAAAATCTAATAATGTAGAAGTTAAAGCTATTGGGAGAGACGAGTATGTAGTTAAACTTTAATTTCTGCAAAAAAAGCACCTAGATTGCTCTGGGTGCTTTTATTATATTTAACATTAGATATAATTTAAAAAACACCTATACCAAAAATAGTAAAGGTGTCTTTTCATCCAATCTTAAACTGAATCTCTCTGTTCCTTAATTATATTATATCATATTATCTTATCAATTCCAATAAATCATAATAATAATACTTTTTGTTTCTCGCTTTATTATCCGAAAAAATTATCTTTACAGATTCTAATAAATTTAAATATCTTCTTATTGTAGTAATATTTATACCAGTTTTTTCACTAATTAATTTAGCATTGAATATTGGCATTTCAAACATAACATCTAAAATATCAGTAATTGCAGAAGTATTAATTATCTGTTTAATTCTTTCTAAATCTCTATAATATAAATTATTAATATCATTTATCAATTGTATATTTTTATCTGCCTGCTTTATACTAGATTCTAAGAAAAATTTAATCCACTCATTCCAATTAGCTTCTTCTCTAGTATCATTTAATAATCTGTAATACTTATGTTTATCTTTTTCTAATGTCTCACTTAAAAAAAAGTTAGGTTCATCAACTAATCCTTCCTTATATAGATAAAGAGGTATTAATATACGTCCTATTCTTCCATTTCCATCTAAAAAAGGATGTATTGTTTCGAATTGAGCATGTATAATAGCTATTTTAACTAATGGATCCAACTCATCAAGAGGATAGTTTATATATGATTCTAAATTAGATATATATTCTTCTACAAATTGTGGTTCTGGTGGAACAAATGAAGCTGTTTTAATTGTACATCCTTCTGGTCCAATAAAGTTTTGTATTTTTCTAAATTCACCTGGTGATCTATTACTACCTCTTACATTCCCTTCAAGCAATTTTTTATGAAGTTCTTTAATTAATCTAGTAGATATAGGCAACCTATCCAACAATGATTTCCCACTTAATAGTGCATCTGCATAATTGAATACTTCTTGAACGTCTTCAGTTGCAGCTTTTTCATCCACTCTACTTTCTAAAACATCATCTACTGTAACTTGTGTTCCTTCAATTTTCGTTGAAAGTACTGCCTCTTGTAATGCTATTGGAGCTATTAACAATCTTTTGTTAATTTTACTTTGATTTAATAAAGTATTATATATACCTATCTTTGTATTAGCTTTTATTAAATCGTTTATAAATATCATTGGATTAACTTTATCACCTAATGGTAACTTAAAAGGTATAAATGGTCTTTTTTCTTTCATAAAATCACCTCTTAAATTCATTTTTTATATATTTTGATTTTATATAATATATAATATAATATTTACGTTCATTTTGTCTATATTATGACCTTAATTATTTTAAAATATTCTTAAGTAAACAAAAAAAGGCTAGAGCTCCAATTAGGAACCCTAGCCTTTTACAATTGCACTTATTTAATTATTTAGCATATCCATAACTTTCACCAGCACTTAAATCTTTTACTTTTAAATATCCAGTAGTTCCGTTATTTCTTGCATATTCAATCCAAATATTACTTACTTTTAAATTTCCAATTTTCTTTTATTAATAAAATAGCAAAATATAAGGTTAATATTGCTCCTATAGCTGAAATAAAGTAAGTTAGTTGGCTTAACCAAAACCCAATAATAGGAATATAATGAAGTGCATTATAAGGAATAGACGTGCTTGCTAATGTTAAAATTATGCTCCCTAAAATACAATAAAGTAATTTAATATTATTATTCATATATTGTCCCTCCTTCTACATTTTAACTAAATAATACAAGTTTGAGTTAATTATATCATATTCTGTAAAGATATTGATATTAGTTTTTTAATTCAATTTTCCATTAATTAGTTAATAATTCCACTAATTTAACTTTGAAAATAATCGCTATAATATTTTATAATTATATTGTCTAATTTGCTTTTAGGGGGAACATATTGTGGGTATTAACGGAAATACTAAAGATGAATTAATCATAAATATTGATTCTTCTTCTTTAGAAACTATTGATAAGTTTATTGACTTATTAAAAGAAGTATACTATATTCACTCTAACATATCAGAATATTATTATAAACTATTTCATTGACATATTTTATTGTAAATGTTATTATTTAATAAAATCATATTGAAAGAGGTAATGTTATGTGGGGAGATTTTTGTGATATCTATTCACCAGCTAACGAAAATAACACTGATAAAAAGGATAGTAACAAAAGTAAGGACGACAAGTAGTTAAATATATAAAAAAGAAAAAGTAAGAAGGTATCTATTACCTTCTTACTTTTTCTTTTTTATATGTATATTTTCTTCTATTTTCAATCTCTTTTTCCTCTGTTAAATGATATCTATCAGACCACTTGTTATATAACTCTATTATATTGGTATAATACTTATCTTTTCCACTTTCATTAACATATGCAATTCTAAAATATAATACCTTAACCATACTTAAAAAAGATTGATGTAAAGATTGATATACCGTTTCTTCATCAGCTACCCCACTATTGAAATACATACAAAAATATTCTAAAGTATTTAATGTATCATTTAGTGTATCCGTATATAACTTCTGATAGTGTAAATCATAGTAACTTTCCTTTTTCTTATTTTTCAATAATATTTTATTCAAACTTTTCTTAGATTTCTCATCTAAAGTAGCCGAAACTTCAGCCGCAACTTCTCTTGACATAAATCTACACTCTCTAGCTTCAAAATAATTATTTAATTTATTATCATTCACACAATCACCTAAATATATAGATGATTTTATTAATATATCTATACTAATATTATTAAGTTTTCTATCAATCTCCTCTATCTTCTTAGTATTAAACATTTTTTTCAATTCATCTCTATCAAATTCTTTAAGTTCATTATATCTGATATGCTTAAACTCCTCTTCTATTTTAGCCTCGCTATACACTCTGCTTAAATAAGATATATTTGACATTAATTTATTGGCATATAGTTCTGCCAACTCTATTGCCTTCATTCTCTCTTGTTTTTCATGCTGAACCCTTTGCTCTTTCTTAGACATCATAATTTGATATCCAACAAAAAATAATCCTAATATTGTCGTAAAATTTGCACCTTTCTCTAAAAAGTCACTCATAAACCCCTCCTAGATATCTCTTTAAATAAATAATACAATAATTATTATAAAGTCTTATATTTATATTGTAAAATCCTTTTTATTAATCAATAAATTACCTATTATCACTCTTTATAGACTTTATATTTATTCACTTTAACATCCTATTTTTTTGATAGAGATAATATTATAAATCATCAGTTTTAATATTCATACTACTGCTTCAAACATAATTTCCATATCCATTCAAGGTGTAATAAAAAATCCTTGTGCAATCTTACTGCATATAAAGTTAAGTTATATTAACCAGGAGATATATTGACCTATTAAAATCTAATAATGTAGAAGTTAAAGCTCTTGGGAGAGACGAGTATGTAGTTAAACTTTAATTTCTGCAAAAAAAAGCACCTAGATTGCTCTGGGTGCTTTTATGACATTAACATATTTTTAAATAATTCTATGCATTTAACAATAATACTATAGCAATCTAAATAGTATATTATTGTTATACCTACTATCCCTGCTATAAATATAGTATTTATCCAAAATATTGTTGGATGCTTAATTTTAATACATTTTATGCCTTTTCTATTCTTACAACCTGGGGGACATTGGTTCCCATTCGTATAAAACTGACAATAACTCCTTATATTTTTATCAGTTAATTTAGCTATAAAATTTAAAAGCATAAATATTGTATTAAACATTACAAAACCAGTTATTAATATAGCAAATACTAATCTATATTTACTAACTTTATTTATGCTATTTAATACACTTTCTATAAAGTTTATTCCACCGAAAAATGTAATTACTATAGCACTAAATATTCCTATAATGCTTATTATTTCACGATTATTACTTATTTCTTTTTTTCATATATAATAATAACCCTAATCCTATAACAAAGATTATTCCTATTCCAACAAATAACGGTGATATTTTAATAGCCACTAATGTTCCTGTTACACTTTCCATAAAAATCCTCTCCTTGATTTAAGTATATAAATTTGTAAGTTAATTATATCATATTTTGTAAATATATTAATATTTGGCTCAAATTAACTTTGAAAATATTCACTATTATATTTTATAATTATAGTGTTTAATTTACTTTAGGGGGAATATTGTGGGGATGAACGGAAATGCTAAAGATGAATTAATATTAAAGGTTGATTATTCTTCTTTAGAAACTATTGATAAGTTTATTGACTTATTAAAATCTAATAATGTGGAAGTTAAAGCTATTGGGAGAGACGAGTATGTAGTTAAGCTTTAATTGCTGCATAAAAATAAAGGTAGCTTAATTGCTACCTTTAAACATTATTTAATCTTTTGGAGAGTTTTTTCAATTCGTTCCTTGCTTGGAGCATTTATTTTAGATTTTCTTCTTATAGATGTAATTATGAATTGCAAATGACGTAATGCATTTAGAAATTTTATTATTGTGTATATCATAGATACTAATACAATTGCTGGCATTATAGTATTTAAAATATATACTTTAATTGGTGAATCTAAAAAATTTTTACTAGCAGTGATTGCTGGTAAAATAAAAATAGAAATTAACGAAAATATAATTGATATTAAGCTAGCTATAAATCCGAAATTCAAATTTTTGTATACCTTATCCATATAATCTATTTGCTCCAAAATTTCTACAGTTTTACTATTATTTACTCCAATAAAAAATGTGATAGATGTAAATAAAAATCCTGCAAATACTGCATTGACTGTTATTAAATTAAAATGAATTGATTCACTACCTTCTCCAACTAATGAAGATAAGCTTAACATACCACATTTAATTGCTATTAAAACCAATCCTAATAATATTAGAGGTAATGATATATTTTTTATTAATGCAATTTTTTTCATTGCAATACCTCCTTTCATTTATAAAACTTACATATTAGCTAAATCTTGTATAGTCTCTATATTCCCTATATATGCAGCTCTCATCCTAGCAAAATACTCATCTGCAATCTCATTTAAAGTTAACTGTATAATTTCTCCCTCTGATATTCTAGATGTAGGAATATCTATAGGAGTCATATAATTCTTCATTTCAAATCCATACTCTTGCTGAGAGCTATTTCTTGTCCTTCCTATTAAAGTTACTTTATTTTCCTCTGTATTCACTTCTCTAAGTTCATCAATCAAACCTTCTATCACCTGTAAATTCCCTGTTATCCCTTTACGAGGTAAATTTCTAATAGTAAGCTTCGCCATAGTCACATCACTATCTGTTAATAAGTCTATTGTTCTTTCACTTAAACCTAACCCTCTTAAGACTCTTGGATGTGGAACTCTAAAATCATAATTAATTCTATTGACCACGGAACCTGGTTGCAATAAAGCTCTTACAGTATCCGTGCTCGCTATATTGTCAATAATAAGTTTATGAGTCCCATAAATATTAGAAATTATATTATTCAAACAATTTACATTTGGAGCTTGAAGACCTTCCACAAACGATAATATCCCTCTATTATAATCTAAAATAAAATATGTATATGCTTCTAATGTTTTATATGCCAATTCAGTTGGATTTAGTACAGCTTCTATTTCATTAGTATTGATATTTCTAATTAGATTATCTTTATTATCCTTAGATTTAGATACTCTGGCAAACAGATAGTTCATATCATTGAATATTATGTCCATTGTTATTCTATCTATTCTCTGCCCATGTATAATTTCTCCTTCCTCTAATATTAGAGGTTCATAAGTTCCATCTTCATTTAAATATTCTTCAAAAGCATAATCAAAATATTCTTTATAATTGTTTTGAATTATTTCGTTAGTTGCTTCATTTGAAATTGATACAGTATAGTAATATGCTTTTTTTATTGCCATTTAGAATCTCCTCCATTACCTCTTGCACTTCAAAAATAACCCAAGTATAATAGAGGTATATTAATGAAATACAATTTTTCTTTTGAAGCTACATGATCTGCAAATCATATATGTAGCTTCTTTTATTTTATAGCTTGTACCATATTATATCAACAGATTTTGCCAATATGTCGAGCAATTATATTGTTTTTCTTTTATAATTTTAATTAAATTTAATTCTTTAATCATATTTACTAAAATAATAGATATAGTTAAAATATAAAAAATTATTGGAGATTATTTTATGAAATCTAAAAATAATTTTAAGTTACTAATCTCCTTTAATGCTTTTTTCTTTAAAGTAATATTCTATATAGAAAATTAGTAATTAAAGATAGGATAAATAACAATTTAGTCTAGTATTAATATAAATAATAAATTAAAACAGTTCTTTAACCAAATTAACAATTTACTACTATGAAATGCTTTTTATTAGCATTTTACTTGTACAACCTTCTTATTAATCACAATTGAATAATATTATTCTCATCGTATTGATTAATTATCATTTTGGCTTTATTATATAATAAAACTGAATATGGAGGTTCACTAAATGAGTCTTAAATTTTTATTGAAAGTAGTTATATTTTTAATAGTATTTCTTATCATTTCAGATTTATTTAGCTATATTGTTTATTAGCTTTTTAAAGTCTAATACTTGGGTAATATATTCTGTCATTAGATAGATTATCTTACTCAAGCATTAATAACTACCCAAACAATAAATTAAACTCATTTATGTTAAACCATATAAATAGAGCTGGGTATAACACTATATATCCAGCTCGTATAATATTTTTATAAATATAATTTAAACTTTAATTATCCATAACCCATAAATATGTATATAAATTCTAACTCTATTTTTCTCGAATCTTAATTTACTATTATAATAAATTAAAATAGCTTATTCTCCATAAAATTAAAAAAGGCTAGAGCTCCAATTACGAACCCTAGCCTTTTGCAATTACACTTATTTAATTATTTCGCATGTCCATAACTTTCACCAGTACTTAAATCTTTTACCTTTAAATATCCAGTAGTTCCGTTATTTCTTACATATTCAATCCAGTTGAATCCATTCT
Organism: Clostridium sp. NSJ-49; assembly: GCF_014287725.1. Taxonomy (NCBI): domain Bacteria; kingdom Bacillati; phylum Bacillota; class Clostridia; order Eubacteriales; family Clostridiaceae; genus Clostridium; species Clostridium sp. NSJ-49. The sequence continues at coordinate 43,455 of NZ_JACOOP010000030.1, forward strand.
TATTTACTATAACATGATGATAAATTACGTGTTCCCCTGGATAATAAACAACATTTGTCTTTGCATTTTCTTCTGGAGCTGTTCTAACAGTTACGGCAGTATTAAAATAATAAGTTCCATTTTCAGCATATCTTTTAGATTGAGGTTGTGCTGGAGTTGAAGGAACTGTATTTCCAGCTGATACTATTTGTAAGTCTCTAATATAAACCCAACTAACTATTTCTTTTAATAAGCACTTATCACCATTAACTTGTTGAACTGTATAAGTATTGCTCTTAACCCATGATGGAATTGATTCACCTGTTGCATAGTTGAAGCCTACTACTCTTACTTTACTTCCTACTTTTATACTTTGATTTTGAGTAGATGATGGCGTTTGAGTAGATGAACCATTTAATACATTAAGCTCTGCTTGTATAATATTCAAAAACCTTTGCCATCCCATATCTAAAGTTCTATGTGGGCAATACTTATTGCTAAAATCTTGATGTTTCTTTACGTTATTAATAGTCCAACCATATTGTTTTAATAATGCTGCTACTTCTTTTGCTGCTCTCTTTTCTGCTTGTATAAATCTATCTCCACCAGATTCAGAGTAACATATTTCTACTGCTATATAATTTCTATTCCCTTGTCCACTTCCTCCATCTCCTGCATGCCAAGCATTTCTATCGAATGGTATAACTTGTATAGCTTCTAAATCATCAATTGCAATGTGATATGACACTTCATTATTATTTGACTTCATATAAGAAACTTCATTCTTTGCTGGAGCATCATTTGCAGTATTATGAATACATATCCCTTTTGGTGTCATTTTATACGGACACTTAACTCCATACTTATCACTTGAAATTAAACTTTTTACTAAACTCATTTTTCATTCCTTCTTTCTTTTAATTTATTTTTTAATAAAAAAGAGAGCCTACTGGCCCTCAGAATTACTGTTTATTTAATTCCTTCTTTTCTCCATCTTTAAGCTGCGCTAATGCGTCTTTTAATTTATCTGGTATAGGTAAGCCTAATCCAGCACAATTTTCTAATAAACTAATTCCCTCATTAGCTATGTAGAAGTAACAAATTAACGTCCTAAATACCCACGTACCTGTATTTAATAGCCTATCTAATAACACAGCAACTATTAATACTATAAATATAACGGTTTTCCTCGCTATTCCTTTAAGTCCTACATCACTAGAAACTTCTTTGTTTATCCAAGCTCTTAAGAGCCCTGTAATATAATCTAATACCATAAATGCAATTAAAACTATAAGAGCTGTATCCCAACTCCCAAATAACCACGTTAATCCTGTTCCTATTGTTGCTACAATTACTTTAAAATAATTTAATATGTTTTCCATCTTTACACCTTCCTTTTTAATTTATTCATAAAAAATAAGCTAGACTAATTGTCTAACTTAGGAATATTTTTTAATATTTCACACAATATATAATTAAGGTACATTCCTTTATTATATATGATAGTTTGCTATGTCATAATTATCATTTATTTAAAACTTATACTAAATAAGATGTAGTTTGTATACTCCTTCTGCATCTTACCAGTACGAATAATAGATACAGAGAAAACTTACGCATGCTGCTTTAGCTTCTGTATCTATTATTTTTTTGCTTCGCAATTTAAATCAATTGTGAGTTAGAATTTAAATTTACTTTCTAAAATTGGAAGCAAATTATCTGCAATTATTCTTTGTCCATATTCACTAGGATGGGTTACATCCCCACTTCTATAATA
>NZ_JACOOP010000031.1:0-44747 GCF_014287725.1 Clostridium sp. NSJ-49
AATGCAAATCCTATTTGTTGCATAGGAATCACATTTTTTGTGAAGTTTTTCATATTATTACTATGCGCAAAAAAGGAAGTTCAAATTCGAACTTCCTTTTCTTTATCGGCAAATATCAAATTTTTTTTGATACAGCCCCCTCTATTTCTTTACTAAATCATTTTCTTCTATTTCTTTTTCTTGTACTTTCAGATTCTTATTTTTATTTTCTACATTTTCCTTCCATAGTGGTTCTGCTCTCTTAGCCCAAGTTAATCCATAATTTATAGTTTTCTTACATAAATCATCTACATCTTCTGGATCTATAAACTCTGTTGATTTAGCTCCTGAATTTTTAACCATCTCTGCAATTTTAGGTGCATTATCTAATATCGGACAAGGTCTAAACTGATTATTATTGAATGGTTGATTTTTTTGATATTCTCTAAACAAAGGTTGTCCTAGAGCTTCAAGTAAAGATACCTCTTTTATATTAGCATTTGAATAATGACAGAATACACAAGGTTCTACATCTCCATTAGCATTTATATGGCAGTATCTTCTTCCCCCTGCAACACATCCACCAACATATTCTGCATCATGCCAGAAATCCATATTAAATATAGGTTTTGTATTACGCCATGCTCTTATAGTTCTATACAGTTTTTCTCTTTGGTCTGGGGTTGCCATCAATGAAGTATCTGTCTTACATCCTATTGGCATAAATGTAAAATACCAAGAGAAATAAGCCCCCTTATCTATCATTAAATCTATAAATTCTTCTGATAATACGCTATCACAGTTTGCAGTTGTAAAACATGTTGAAAAACCAAAAGGTATTCTATTAGATTTCATTAAATCCATAGCTCTCATAATGTCTTTCCATGAACCTTCACCTCTTCTACCATCTGTGGCATCATCAAAGCCCTCAACACTTATTGTTGGCACTAAATTTCCAACTTCTATTAAATCTTCACAGAATTTTTGGTCTATTAATGTACCATTTGTAAAAAACATAAATACACAATCATTATGTTTTTTTGCTAATTTTAATATGTCATTCTTTCTGACTAATGGTTCTCCACCAGTCATTATATAAAAATATATTCCTAACTCTTTACCGTCTGTAAATAGTTTATCTAATTCATCATAACTCAAATTTAATGATTTATTATAATCAGCAGCCCAACATCCTATACACTTCTTATTACAAGCTGTAGTAGGGTCTACTAATATTGTAAACGGAGTTTCATACCCATACTTTTCTTTACTTTGTGCAACTACTGACCATCCCTTAATTGATGCATTTAATAAAAAGTTTGTAAATACAGTTTCAACTATATGAGGGTCTACATTATTAACTAAATTACACATAAGTCTTGTCCAATTGTTATCTGGGTCTTTTAAGTATTCATCTACCATATCATATTGAATTGTATATAAATTCTCAGTATCGAATTTCCTAAGCCATGATACAACCTTTGGTAAATTTTTTTCAGGGTCTTTTCTTAAATATCCTAGAACTTGCTTTATAGCTAATTGTTGAATTTTAAATTTTGGACTTATCATAAATACACCTCTCCTTTAAATAATTTGAAAATAATTTAAAATAACTTTTATACCAATACTTAATAAAATAATACCACCACAAATATCAATTTGTTTCTTATATTTATTACCGACGCAGTATCCTACCCACAGTCCGTAAGCAACCAACATCGTAGTTATTATAAATTGAATAATTATAGTACTTATAAATCTAGTTTGCAATAATCCTAATCCAATTCCTAAAATAAGTGCATCTAAACTTGTTGCTAATGCTAAAGTTACACTACCTTTATACCCAAAAAACTCTTCCCTTCGTTCATCTATATTCGTATTTACGAATGCATTTTTAAAAAACTTAAAAGCTAAGAAAAATAAAATTATTGCTGAAAACCACTGATTCATCGATATTATTTTTTGATTTTCTATATTTAACATCGGGAATATAGCAATAAGCATTCCTATAATTAACATCAAAGTCTGAACTACACCAAATATAATCCCAACTATAATAGCATTTGATTTTTTTAAGTTTCCTTGATTAGATCCCCTACATATAGCTACCGTAACTGAATCAAGGGCTAATCCAATGGCTACAACAATAACTTCCCATAAATTCATCTCATCTAATCACTCCTTTCTATTTCATTATAGATAGTCATATATTTTTTCTATACATATGATGTTTCTAAAATGTATTTAAAAATAAACAAAAGGACGGCTTTGTAGCCGTCCATATACAAAAATACTAAATTGTATTATCTCTCCATGGTTAATTCATCTTTATTAATACATTGAATCCTCTCATGTATGATATCATCTAATGAATTAGTAACTAATATCTCATATTTTTTTGTTAAAGCCTTTGCCGATACCTTTATTCCATCTTCAATCCATCTCTTTATTATAAAGGTTAATCCTCTTGAATAATATTCAGCAATATCATCTATAGTAAACTGTTCTTCATGATTTATTGTGTTATTACCATATTGATCAAATAATTCTTTAAACATTTTTGTTAGATTACTACTTATTATTTCCTCAAAAGAATTTTGACCAGTCACTTTTATTGCTTTAAGGTAAAATTCCTTATTATTTTCTATCCTAGAAAACATATAATGAATAGCTTCATATGGCATTTTATTATTTATAAGCATTTCACTACCTTTAAATATGTCGTTATAACATATTTGATCTAAAACCTCATATTTATCAGCAAAATGATTATAAAATGTTGGTCTAATAAGACCTGCCTCGTCAGTAATCATTTTAATAGTTATTTTATCAAAATTATTTTTCAATATTAACTTTTTAAAACTTTCCAACAATGCTTCATGAACATCTTCTCGTTTGCTATTCATACCTCACCTACACCTATATAAAATCTAATTCTTCTATAATTAAAGTCTAATAATTAAATGTTACTTGTTTATATTAAACCATATTTTGTAATTAACAATCAACATTTCAATAAATTTAACCATATCAAATACTAGTTTAGTGATTACTTAGTATTAATATAATTTTTATTAGTTTAAAATTAATTTTATACTTATAATGCTGTAATTCCATTATCAACTATAGTTAAACCAACTATATCATTACTATTATCTAATAACTTTAAGAACATCCTAATAAATATAATAAATCTAAAATTATAAAAATAGAGTGTTGAAATTTCATATTTAATAAAATTTCAACACTCTTAAATTAAAGTTTAAACTCTATTTATATAATTATTTTAAGATATATTTAGCAGCTTCTTCACCAGATATTCTTCCGAATACTACAGCAGCACAGTAAGCAGCACTTGAGTTAGCAACTTCACCAGCAGCATATAAACCTTCAATAACTTCATCATTGTTGTTTAATACTTCTGCCTTTTCGTTAGCAGCAACTCCACCTTTAGTCATGTGAACACCAGCTTCGAACTTAACACCATAGTATGGTCCTTTGTCTATCTTATCAGATAAAGCTTTTTCTCTGAATGGATCAGCTATTTCACCATCAACAGCTTTGTTAGCAGTTTCAACAGTCTTAACTAAGTTTTCGGCATTTATTCCTAACTTTTCAGCTAATTCTTCTAAAGTATCAGCTTGTACATGATATCCTAAAGCATTGTGCTTTTGTAATCTGTATGAATTTTCATATAAATCTTGATCGTAAATGTAGAATGCTCCACCTTCTTGATCTAATACAGCGTTACCTAAAGTTAATCCACCCTTAGTTTCGTCTATGAATCTTTCACCGTTCTTGTTAACATATATAGTAGATCCACCACCAGTTAAGTCTCTTCTACCACTTATGATGTTAGGGAATATTCTTATGTTGTCCATTTTTTCTAACTTAATATCATTTTCTATGAATACTGGAATGAAATCACCAGTAGTACCCATTTGGTTAGAAGTTTCTAATCTTTCTGTTCCTGGAGCGTATTCAGCTAATAATTCTTTATTGTTAGAGAATCCACCTGTTGCCATTATTACAGCATCAGCTTTTATGTCATAGTATCCTTCTTTACATTCAACCTTAACACCAGTAGCTTTTCCGTCTTCTATTATTAAATCAAGACCCTTAGTACCTGTTCTAACATCTATTCCTAATTCATTAACCTTTTCTTCCATCTTAGCTTGGATGTGTTCCCCAGCATAAGCATCAGCTTCAGCCATGTGGCTTCTTCCTGAATAGTTGTAGTTTAAGTTAATTCCCATTTCTTTTAACCATGGTTCAAGTTCATAAGAACCTTGTGCTTGAGCCATTAATCTTTCATCTGTATCCCAAGCTCCACCATCTTTTAAATCAGCTACTAAAGCTTCTGGAGTATCTTCTATACCGTTAGCTTTTTGAGCTTCTGTGTTTATTAAGTCATAGAAGTTCATATCGAACTTACCGTTACCACTTAATATATCTAATTTTTCTATAACTATTACATCTTCAACACCATTTTGTTTAGCTTCTATAGCAGCAGATAAACCAGCAGGTCCTCCCCCTACAACAACTAATTGTGTCTTAACTTCTTCTAAATCTTTCTTTTCAACTTCTGGACCTTGAGTATCGAATGATATTTTGTATTCTCCCATTCCAGCTTCTTTCATAGCTTCAGCTACTGCAGCTTTAACACCAAATGATGTGAATGTTGCACCTGATACGCTATCTACTACTGGGCTTTGAGCTTCGATTATTCTTTCTGTTAATAATGGTAACGCTCTGTCAAATACAACTGAAGTTTCATGGTTAGATACAACATTAATACCTGTTATCTTTCCGTCTTCAGTAGATAATTCAACCTTAATTTCTCCGCCATAACCGTGTCCAGTTCCTTGGCTTGTCTTAGCTCCTTGGCTAGTTGTTGAACAACCAGCTAATAATAAAGAAGCCATTGTTACTAAGCAAATAATTTTTTTCATAGTTCCCCCTAAAAAATACCTTTTCTCTTTTATTATGTTAAATTGTTCACAAACGAGAACATTTTACAGAATTATATTACCATAAGTTTAGACAAAGTCAACAAACTTTCCACATTAACTATAGCTTTAATACATCCATTTTTCATGTTTAATTATACTTTTTTTAATAAACCAATAATACTTTTAGTTATTATTTTAACAAATCATTATATTTTTTATATATTTTTTATTATAATATCAAAAAAGAGTATGAAAAACATTCATACTCTTTTACGCTAAAATTATTATTTGTTTAAAATATGTTTTGCAGCTTCTTGTCCAGAAATTCTTCCGAATATTACTGATGCTGAGTAAGCTCCTGATGTATCAACAACTTCACCTGCAGCATATAAACCATCTACAACATTTCCATCATTGTTTATAACTTGTGCTTTTTCATCAGCTACAACTCCACCCTTAGTCATGTGAATAGCTGTTTCAACTTGAACTCCATAGTATGGACCTTCAGCTCCAAATGTTTCTGTGAATGCTTCTTTTCTAAATGGATCAGCAGCTTCACCAGTTACTCCTTTGTTGTAACCTTCAACAGATGCTTTTAAGTTTTCAGCATTAACACCTAATTTTTCAGCTAACTCTTCTAAAGTATCAGCTTTTACGTGGTATCCTAAGTCATTATGTTTCTTTAATCTGTAAGCTGAATCATATAATCTTTGATCATAAATGTAGAATGCTTTTCCACCTTCTTGATCTAAGATAGCATTACCTACCGCCATTGAAGCAGAGCTTTCGTCAACGAATCTTTCACCATTCTTGTTAACTAGTAAGAATCCATCTCCAGCACCAGTTAAATCTCTTCTACCACTGATTATAGTTTTGAATACACTTAGTTTATCCATGTGATCCATCTTTATATCATGATCTTGGAATACAGAAACGAAATCTCCTGTAGCACCCATTTGGTTAGATGTTGCAAGTCTTTCTGCTCCTGGAGCATACTCAGCTAATAATTCTTTATTATGAGAGAATCCACCAGTTGCAACTATAACAGCATCTGCCTTTATATCATAAGTTCCTTCTTTAGATTCAACCTTAATACCAGTAGCTTTTCCATCTTCCATTATTAAGTCAAGACCTTTAGTTCCTGTTCTAACGTCTACACCTAACTCTTGAACTTTCTTTTCTAAGTTATCTTGAATATGTTCTCCAGCATAAGCATCAGCTTCTGCCATATGACTTCTTCCTGAATAGTTGAAGTTTAATTGTATTCCCATGTTTCTTAACCAACCATCTACAACAGAAGCTCCTTCAGCTTGTGCTTGTAAACGCTCTGCAGAATCCCAAACTGAATCCTTTTTGTCTTCAATAAACTTTTCAACTGAATCTTCAATACCGTTTGCTTTTTGAGCTTCAGTATTTATTATATCAAAGAAGTTCATGTCGAATTTACCATTACCACTTAATATATCTAATTTCTCAACTAATATTACGTCTTCAACTCCGTTGTCTTTAGCTTCTATTGCTGCTGAAAGCCCTGCAGGACCTCCCCCTACGATAACTAATTGAGTTTTAACTTCTTCTAACTCTTTCTTTTCAACCTCTGGACCTTTAGTATCCATAGATATTTTTTCAACTTCTATTCCAGCTTCTCCTAAAGCATTAGCAACAGCACTCTTAACAGCAAATGATGTAAAAGATGCTCCTGATACGCTATCCACTACTGGAGTTTGAGCTTCTACTATTCTATCAACTATTATTGGTAGAGCTCTATTACTTACTGGTGCAGTTTCATGATGTTCTACTACTTCAATTCCTTTTATAGTTTCACCTTCAACTTCAACTGCTACTTTGACTTCTCCACCATAACCATGTCCTATTCCTTCATAAGTAGCTAATCCTGACCCTGCATTTGTAGTTGTACCGTTTTCAGTCTTCGCACAACCAGCTAAAACAACAGAACTCATAATTAATAAACAAATAAGTTTCTTTTTCATAATTATCCCCCTAAAATTACGTTCTAAACAATTAAATTTTCTTTCATTTCAGAACTAGATATTGTTAATTATTATACAAACAAATCCGTAAAATAATATTTTCTTATCTATCTATAATGTTACATTGTTCAAAACTTTTTTTATAGTTGTCAAAAGTCCTTACTATAAAAAAAAAGTCCCTTAAATTAGGGACTTTTGCCTTATCCAGTACATAGCAGCCTCTGTTCTATTATCTACATTAATCTTCTTTAAAATAGTACTAACATAGTTCCTAACTGTCTTTTCTGCCACATATAATTCAATTGATATCTCTTTATTTGTCTTACCTTCACTTATTAATTCTAATATATTTCGTTCTTGTTTCGTTAATAAAATATCATCGTTATCAGTATTTTTGTCCTTGTTTTTAACTATATCTATAAATTTATTTAAAACATTTTGATCTAATATTTTATTACCATTTACAACATCTCTTATAGATGAAATAATTTTTTTACTATCTATATTTTTTAGTAAATATCCATCAGCACCTACTTTAATAACTTCTACTATTAACGAATCCTCGCCATATGCAGTAAGTACAATAACCTTCGATTCTGGTGAAAGCTTTTTAATGTTCCTACACCCTACTATTCCATCTCCATCAGGTAGCTTCATATCTAATAAAACAACATCTGGTTTTATCTCTTCAATAATCCTGTACCCACCTTCTAAAGTGCCACTTTCTCCGCATACTATCATATCTTCATTTTTTTGAATTAGAGTCCTAATTCCTAATCTTACGATATCATGATCATCTATTAATAAAACCTTTATTAAATCATTCGTCATCTTTTATATCCTCCCATGGGACTATTAAACAAACTGTTGCTCCATTTCTTTTACCATCAATACTTAATACCCCATTAATTGATGTAGCCCTTTCATTCATGGATAGTATGCCACAATGTCCTTCTTTTCTTATGTTATTATTATTTAATCCAATTCCATCATCTTTAACTATCACAACTAATTCTTCTAATGTAGATTGTATCTTTACACAAATTCTACTTCCTCTTGAATGCTTAATTGAGTTACAAATCGCTTCTTGAATAATATAATATATCTGCTCTAAGGTATTAGATGATAGATTTCCTATAGTAGCTTCAGAAACTTTATAGTTAAGCTTTATTTCTATATCACTAATATTACTCATTTTTTCAATGAGCCCAGCTATCTTAATTTTAAAATCATTAATTTCAAGCTTTTCTAATGATGATTTACTAATAAATCCTCTTATTTCACCTATTACATTATTGAGAGTTGACTTAACATATATTAAACTTTCTTTTTCAGTTCCATCTTTATCTTCTATAATGCTTTCTAAAGCTAATCCACTTGCAAATAAATCCTGAATAACTCTGTCATGCAATTCATATCCAACTTTTCGTCTTTCTTGCCATATTAACTTTTGCTTAGTTAGTTTCTCAATTTTATATTCTGCTTCCCATATAAAAATATCTATTACATTTATAAATAATAAAGCTATTACTACAGCTACAATAGTTCTTGAAAGTTCAAGTCTAAATCCATATCTACAATAAAAAGTTTCAGTATTTATTATTCTAACTGGATATAAATCAACATTCGAAACCATCAATCCTGCTAATATACTATATAGTCCAAAAAATATTGATAGAATTTTAAACTTAATTACTACCTTTCTAGCCTTTATCTTACTCATTATTTTACCATTTCTATAAAGTCCTATACATACAGTTATCCCTGCTGGTAACCCTATAAAGTATCTACCTATAACTCTAAATACATAAATATACTCTACAGAACTCTGATATTTAAATTTATAAAATAAAAAATATAATATAATCCAAATTCCTATAACTATAAATGGTATTAATCTATAGTAACTTATTTTATTATACTTTTTCTTAAAAAGCCTTGTACCAAATATCCATAGTAAAGTAAATGCTATTGCATTTAGTAAGTTCGTAAAAAATAGCATATACATAACCAAACTATTATTTCTATCAATCATAATAAATATTAATAACCATTCTCCTAGTCCATGAATTACTCCAAAAGCTCCTAATATTTTAATTGAGTTTAATAAAGGAATATCTGTATCTTTAAGAGCTCTTTGTTGAAGTGCTGAAATCCCTAAAGAAAAGAATGATAGCCCATATATAAAAAACAATATACTATAAATGTCCCTACTAAACATCAAGTCCTCCTAAGCTGCTCATTAGAAAAGAAAAACCATGATTTAACGTGGTTGAGTATCTAAAATAATAGATATACATTCTTCTAAATTATTAATTACATGCTTTGTTTCTTTTTGTACATCTACTGGTGAATAAGTAAATGTAAATGAATTTTCTATAGTTTTAAACATCGGTAAATCATTCCAAGAATCACCTATGCAATTCATATTATCCTTATCAATTTTATAATAATCCATTATCATTTTTAAAGCATTGCCTTTTGAGCAACCTTTAGGCGCAAAATCTAAATTATTAACATTCTGATAAACGTCAATTATATCATTATATTTTTCAATTATATCATTATATTTTTCAATTATATCATTATAAACCTTTGTAGTTTCATCTATATCTTTAAAATGAAATGCTAATCCTTCTATCTCATCTTCATTAATCTCATCCATTGATGAAATTTCAATAATTTTTATAGGCCAATTATTTTTTCTATTAATAGCATAAAATTGATTATCTATAATAAATGTAACTTCAACTGAACTATCTACTTCATCAACAACTTTCTTTGCTACCTCAGTTTTTATTACATTCTTTTGAATTATATTTTTATCTTTATCTAAAATAATTGCCCCACTATTTACTATATAAAAATCATAATTCACTCTATCTCTTGTAGGCTCTATTATTCCATTTAAATGCCTTCCAGTACATATTCCAAATAAATTCCCTTCATCTTGGAACTTCCTTATAGCCTTTAAATCCCTAATTCTCATATCATCCTTTTCACTATGAAAAAACAGTGTTCCATCAAAGTCACTTGCCAATAACTTCATAATATTCATCCCCCTTATTGTTAATACCTTGTACTTATATACTATCATTTACTAAATAGATTTCGCTAGAATAATTTTTTCTTACCAATTTTATTTTTCATAGCATTAACAATTTATCCTATAAATTATTTCTTAATTAAAAAAGCTACTTTCTCAGCAGTAGATTGTAACAAATCATTCATTACATTCGTTCTTTAACAAGTAAAGCTACGTTCTCAGCAGTAGGATTCAGCAAATCACTCACTTTGTTCGCTCTTTGGCATCCCTTGCATGGAACGTGCTAATTACTTCTCTTCGTCGTTATCTCTCCTTGACAAGTAAAGCTACGTTCTCAATATGAGCTGTATGTGGGAACATATCTACTGGTTGAACCTCTAATGTCTTATAGCCATTTTCATCTAGTATAGCTAAATCTCTAGCTAAAGTGCTTGGATCACAGCTTACATATACTATTCTCTTAGCATCTATATTGCTTATAGCATCTAATAGTTTTTTATCGCAGCCTTTTCTTGGTGGGTCTACAACTACCACATCAGCTTTTACACCTTTATTTATTAAGTCAGGAATAACTACTTCTGATTCACCTACAAAGAATTCAACATTATCTACATTGTTTTCTTTAGCATTTATCCATGCATTATCTATAGCTTGAGGTATTATCTCTACCCCGTAAACCTTCTTTGCATTTTTTGATAAAAATAACGTTATAGTTCCAGTTCCACAATATGCATCAAATACAGTTTCATCCCCAGTAAGTTCAGCAAATTCTAAGGCCTTTGAATATAAGACTTCTGTTTGCATAGGATTAACTTGGAAAAATGATAATGGAGATATATTAAATCTAAAATCTCCTATGTAATCTGATATTGTATCTTCTCCCCAAAGAGTTTTTGACTCAAGTCCTAATATAACATTAGTAGGCTTAGAATTTATATTTTGAATTATACTTTTAATTCCTGGTATATTTTTACTAATCATTGATACAAACTCATCTTTATATGGTAACTTATCTCCATTTGTAACTATAACAACCATAACTTCATTAGTCGTAAAGCCACGTCTTATCATAATATGTCTAAGTATTCCGCTCTCATCATATTGCCCATCTACATTATATGGTTTTATATTATGTTTAATTATCCATTCTCTAGTTAATTCAACTACTTTATCTGCTATATCATCTTGAATAAGACAATTCTGCATATCTATTATTTCATGACTTCTCTCCGCAAAGAATCCTATCTTTATTTCTCCATTAACTAAACCTATAGGTAATTGCACCTTATTTCTATATCTCCAAGGCTCATTCATTCCTAATGGATACATTACTAATTCTGGGTTTAACTTTCCTATTTTATCTATACAATCTTTAACTCTCTCATGTTTAAAATCTAACTGAGACTTATATGTACTATGCTGAAGCTTACATCCTCCACATCTCTTATATACATCACATTTTGGAACACATCTCTCAATAGAAGCTTCTAATACTTCTAACAGCTTACCATATGCATAATTCTTCTTAGCTTTAATTATCTTTACCTTTACTTTTTCACCAACTAAAGCCCCTTGAATAAACACGGGAAAAGTTCCATCAATTTTAGCGACACCTTCTCCTTCATATCCTTGAGATACTATATCTAAAATATATTCCTTATTCTTTTCGATCATATATATTTCTCCTTTGAAATAAATTGTGTACTAAGTACACAGTCCAAAAATCAACTTCGTCGAGTACAATAGTGCCTACTGCACCCCAAGATATTTACTTTGTAAATGTCCAAAAGCGTTTTTAATTCATTACTATTGAATATTATAAATCTCTTGGCCGTCACAAAGTTATCTCTTGGACTTTGACGTAGTCAAACTTTTCACCTGCGAGTCTTAGCTCGCATTTTTATTCTATCATATACTAATATCCTTCTCTACTGAATTTACACTATTCTAAATTTTGCATAAAAAAAATACACCCTACGGTGTATCTTTCGGAATCAGTTGCCACACTGTTACCACTTTAATCTCTCGCGAAATTTCAATGATATTAACATTATAGCCTAAAATTACACTTTAAATTGTTAACATTCTGTTAACTTTTTATATTTTTAGTATTTTTGACATATAATCCTTCATTTTTAAATAACAACAACTTAATTTATGAAATATTTCATTCATTTTTTTGTTTTTATTTAGTATCCATATAAACTTAGTCCTTTAGTAAGTAGATTATATAAAAGAATTGCTAATATAATTAATCCTCCAATCAAAAGTAACTTACCTTGCTTTTCAACTACTGTTTTTTCTGTACAAACAAATTCATTATTACTTATTTCAAAATCAATATTATTTTCCTCAAGTTTTTTTATTATATTATCCTTACACTCTATAGTATTTTCAATAATTTTTTCTTTTAATTCTAAGGTATTTAAAGTTAAATATATCCACTCTTTATCGTTATATATAACTACCTTATTCTCTACTTCATAATGTCTCAAGTATTTGAAGTATTGTGCGGTTTCTAATAATAAAAGTCTTTTATTGGTTTTTATTAAAATCATTGCTGAACTCCAATCAAATATAGGATGCGCTATTGCACTTCCCGTACCAGCAACTATAATTCTAGTTGTATCAGCTTTATAATCACGTCCTATTATTTTTTCCTCTATATATTCATCTGATTCTAAAGATTTTCTTACTTCATCTAATGCCTTATTTAATAGCTCTTTATAAATTATATTAGCCTTTTTATTTTTTATTTTAGTTTCTATATTTTTATCAACTTCAACATTTTCAATATCTTTCATTTCTTCATCTGATACATATTCAACTTTATTATTCATATAAACTCTCCTTTACATATTCATTATTTATCAATTCTCTTACCCTCTTTTTAAGCCTACTTATCCGTTTATACATTACATTTTCACTTACTTTATATTCATTACATAATTCAACTGTGGAATTATTTAGTATATATTTCTTAACAAATAACCTTTTCTCTTCATCATTAAGCTTACTTAAAGCTTCATTTATAACATTTATCTTATTATTATTAAAAAACTTTTCTTCTGAACTTTCCTCATTTCCATAACTCTCACTTATATCATCATAAGAATAATGTTTTTTTAACTTTCTTTTATAATCTAATGCTTTATTTTTTGCTATAGTTGCAACCCAAGTTTTAAAAGATGCTTTATATTCAAAACTACTACATTTATCTAAAATTATCATTATGACATCATCATAACATTCTTCTATATATTCTTTTTCATATGGTTCATTCAAAACATAAGTTATTACTTTTAATATCAATGTTGAATAATCATCTATAAATGTTTCTAGTGCCTCTTTCTCTCTATCAATAAGTCGTTGTATTAACCTTTTTACCGTCATTAATTCTTTCCCCCTTTGCCTTTCATCTATATAGACGCATCCTTTTTCTAATTCTGACATAAAAGCATAAAAAAAAGAAGTACAGAAATTTCTGTACTTCTTCTCTTATATGAATTATTCTATTACACTTACTTTTAATAGGTTAGTTGATCCAACTTGACCCATACCAGCAGCTATAACAATTGTATCACCTTTTTTAGCGAATCCATTTTCTACTGCTAATTCTGTAGCTCTTTCTATTCTTTCATCCATAACCTTTTTGTGCTCAGCAACTATTGGGTATACTCCAAAGTTGAACGCTAAGCTCTTAGCAACTTTTTCTGTTTCAGTTACAGCAACTATAGCACAGTCTGGTCTGCATTGAGAAATTCTTCTTGCAGTAGCTCCACTCTTAGTTGAGCAAACTATTGAAGCAGCTTGTAATTCATTAGCAGCGTTGCAAGCAGCTCTTGAGATAACTCCTGATATAGCAGGAATGTGCTTCTTAGCTTTTGAAACAGCTGTTTCATAGCTTAATTGTCTTTCAGTTTCAACAGCTATCTTAGCCATAGTTTGAACTGATTCTACTGGCCAATCTCCGTTAGCTGATTCTCCTGATAACATTATAGCATCTGTACCATCTAAAATTGCGTTAGCAACGTCAGAAACTTCTGCTCTTGTTGGTCTTGGATTTCTCATCATTGAGTCTAACATTTGAGTTGCAGTAACAACTATTTTTCCAGCATGATTACATTTTTCGATCATCATCTTTTGAACTGCTGGTAATTTTTCGAATGGTATTTCAACTCCTAGGTCTCCTCTAGCAACCATTATACCGTCTGAAACTTCGATAATTGAATCTATGTTGTCAACACCTTCTTGGTTTTCTATCTTAGAGATTATTAGGATGTGTTCTCCACCATTTTCGTTTAATATCTTTCTAATAGTTTCAACGTCTGATGCTTTTCTTATGAATGATGCAGCAACAGCGTTAACTCCCATTTCACAACCGAATTTTAAGTCAGCTATATCTTTTTCAGTTAAAGCTGGTAACTTAATTGATACTCCTGGAACGTTAACTCCTTTGTGAGTAGCAACAAATCCTGTATTTTGAACAACACAGTGGATTTGATTTCCATCTATTGATTCAACTGTTAATCCAACTAAACCGTCATCTATTAATATAGTATCTCCTGGTTTAACATCATTAGCTAATCCAGCATAAGTTACTGAACATTCTTGAGTGTTACCTATAACATCTCCACCTGCGTGTACAGTGAATTTATCTCCTGCTTTTAATTCAACCTTCTTAGGCTCGAATTTACCAGTTCTGATTTCTGGTCCTTTAGTATCTAACATAACAGCAATTTGCTTATTGTGCTTCTTAGCTAATTCTTTAACTAAGTTAATTCTATCTGCATGCTCTGCGTGATCACCATGTGAAAAGTTGTGTCTTGAAACGTTCATTCCTGCTTCAATTATTTGTGATAATACTTCTGGTTTTTCACTAGTTGGACCTATAGTACATATTATTTTAGTTTTTCTCATGTAAATAACACTCCTTCTTGATTTAGTTTTATATCTATTAACAAAGCTTGTTACTTCGATATTTCCTCTGAAATAGAGAATAATTTATCATCAAATTTTCTACCTAAAGCTAAAGCTTCATCTATATCTTGGTCAAAAATTTGGTTTTCCTTAATTCCGATAACTCTTGAAGTTTTTCCTTCTAATAATACCTCAACAGCTTTTGATCCCATTCTTGAAGCTAACACTCTATCAAATGCAGATGGTGATCCACCTCTTTGAATGTGACCTAATATAGTTGCTCTTGTTTCAATTCCTGTTTGTGCTTCAACATATTTAGCTAAGTCATAAGCCCCGCCAATACCTTCTGCTAATAAAACTAGGTTATGAATTTTTCCAACTTCTTTACCTTGTTTTATTACGTTACATAATTCGTCTTTATCGAATCCTTTTTCTGGAGTTATTGTGTATTCAGCTCCACAAGCAACACCTGCATAAAGAGCTAAATCTCCGCAGTTTCTTCCCATAACTTCTACGATAGAAACTCTTTCGTGAGAACTTGAAGTATCTCTTATCTTATCTACACCTTCTATAACAGTATTTAAAGCTGTATCAAATCCTATTGTGTAATCTGTATAGCTTAAATCATTGTCAATAGTTCCTGGTAGCCCTATAGTCTTAACACCTAGTTTAGATAGTAATTTAGCTCCCATGAAAGAACCATCTCCACCTATAACAACTAAAGCGTCAACACCATTTTTTGCTAATAATTCAGCAGCTTCTTTTCTTACTTCTTCTTGTTTAAATTCTAAACATCTAGCAGTTCTTAATATTGTACCACCTCTATGGATTATGTCTGATACTGATGATCTATCCATTTCAAATAATTCACCATTAATTAATCCTGCATATCCTCTTTGAACTCCAACTACTTCTAGGCCATGATGTAGTGCAGTTCTAACAACAGCTCTTATTGCTGCGTTCATTCCAGGTGCATCTCCACCACTAGTTAAAACAGCTATCTTTTTGATACTCATAAAATATTCCTCCTCGTCACCATGGTGGTCTGTGCATGTCCCACCTAGTTTGAAATATTCCTCTATATTATTATTTTATTATTAACTTTTTATTACCTTTTTTATTTTACTTGCAAATATAAACTAATGCAACTAAAATAACCATCTTGTTTGTAGTTTTTTATTGATAAAATCTTGATTTCACTGTCTATTATACCCTAATGTTGACGAAAATATATACCTTTTTAATATGTATACTCTTATATATGCTCATTATTTAGCTATTTATTTCCATAAATGGAATTTTGTAAACTTTATCATTTTATATGTGTTACACTATTTATGTATTTTATTATTTTTTTGAGGATTTTTATAAAAAATAAAATAAGAGGTTATTATTAACCTCTTATTCTACTATTTTTATATTTTCTTCACCGTATAATTTATATAATTGGTCTAATAAATCATTATTTACTCTTACCCACATTTCTCTAGGCATCCTATAGTTTTTTCTATCATCTGCTGTAAAGATATATAAGGCAGAATCACCCTTATGTTCAGATGTTATTCCTATTAGACTTGGTTTCGTTTCTTTTGCCTTTTTAAGATTATCAACTCTTATAAATACTTTTGTTGAATTTACCTTTTCTAAAGGTTCTATAGTTTCACATATAAGTTTAACAGGTTCATCTTCCTTCATGCTTACTCTACCTTTAATTATAACCATACTATCTGGAGTAATTAAATTTCTTACCTTATCTAAAGTCTTAGGAAACACTATTACTTCTATGCTCCCGCTTAAATCTTCAAGCTTTAAAAACGCCATAATCGAATTACTTCTAGTTACTTTTTGATTCACTTCAGCGATAATCCCACCAAGTATTACCTTATCTTCATCATGAATAGAGTACTCCTCACCATCAACACCTTCTAAATGAGCTTGTTGACATTTATAAATATCATCTATACTTATTGAAGTGTACATTTTTAAGCTTTGAACATATTCATCTAATGGATGCCCTGTCAGATACATACCTGTCATTTCTTTTTCCATAGCTAATAAGTTATTTTTTGAGAATTCATTTATATTTGGGTATTTTACTTCTGGTTCATTTATATTTTCCTCAACTAATCCAAATAAGCTTATTTGTCCATCTATATTTCTCTTTTTCTCATTAGATACACTATCCATTACCTTTTCATATACAGCTAAAAGCTTTGATCTAAATATCTTAAACTCATCAAAGGCCCCAGCCTTTATTAAACTCTCAACAGCTCTCTTATTAATAGCCGATAAATCTATCTTATTTATAAAATCTACTAAAGATTCAAATCTACCTTTAGCACTTCTTGAAGCTACTATACTTTCAACTACATTAAATCCAACATTTTTTATTGCAGCTAATCCAAATCTTATAGTATCACCTTTAACAGTAAATTTTGAATAACTTTCGTTTATTGCAGGAGGAAGTACCTGTATCCCCTGACTTTCTGCAAAATTTATATAATGAGCTACTTTTTCAGCAGTTCCCATAACTGAATTTAACATTGCTGCTATCATTTCAACAGGATAATAATGCATTAGGTATGCAGTTTGATATCCAACAACTGCATATGCTGCTGCATGTGATTTGTTAAAAGCATATGAAGCAAAGTCCATCATTGAGTCAAATATTTTATTTGCAGCCTCTTCTGAAATTCCATTTCTTAAACATCCAGGAACTTCAACATTTCCATTGTCGTCAACTATACCATATATGAAGTTCTTTCTTTCTTGTTCCATAACACTATGCTTCTTCTTTGACATGGCTCTTCTAACCATGTCACTTCTACCAAGAGAGTAACCACCTAAATCTCTTACTATCTGCATTACTTGCTCTTGATACACCATTACTCCATACGTAACATCTAAAATACTTTCCAGCTCTGGTGTCTCATAGTGTACACTATCCTTGTTTCTCTTTCCTTCTATATATCTTGGTATTTCGGCCATTGGACCTGGTCTATATAGCGATATCCCCGCTATGATATCTTCTAAACAGTCTGGCTTCAATTCCTTCATGAAAGATGTCATTCCTGGTGACTCTAGCTGAAACACACCAGCGGTCTTACCTTCCCCAATCATTTTATAAACTTCTTTATCTTCAAAATCTATTTTATCTAAATCTATGTCTATATCTCTATTTTCCTTAATCATCTTAACTGCGTCATTCATAACAGTTAAAGTTCTAAGACCAAGGAAGTCCATCTTTAATAATCCAAGCTCCTCAAGAGTTGTCATATCAAATTGAGTTACTATAGACTCATCATTTTTTTGTAAAGGTACATATTCTACTAATGGTCTTGACGCTATAACAACACCAGCTGCATGAGTAGATGAGTGTCTTGGTAATCCTTCTAAAGTTTTACTAACATCTATTAGATTCCTTACTCTTTCTTCTGTATCATATATCTTCTTTAACTCTGGATTTAAATCAAGAGCCTTCTCAATTGTAATTCCAAGCATTGTAGGAATCATCTTAGCAACTCTATCAACTTCTGAATATGAGTAATTCATTGCTCTTCCTACGTCTCTAATACAAAGCCTTGCAGCCATTGTACCAAATGTAATTATTTGAGATACATTTTTCTCTCCATACTTTTCAACAGTATAATCAATTACTTCCTGTCTTCTTTCGTAACAAAAGTCTGAATCAATATCGGGCATACTAACTCTTTCTGGATTTAAAAATCTTTCAAAAAGTAAGCTATATTTTATCGGATTTATTTTTGTTATTCCTAAAGTATAAGCAACTATTGATCCTGCTGCTGATCCTCTTCCTGGACCTGTTGGAATTCCATTATCATTTGCATACTTTATAAAATCCCAAACTATCAAGAAGTAATCAACATATCCCATTTGATTTATTACTCCAAGCTCATAATTAAGTCTTTCAACATAACTTAAAGCCTCTTCATTAGAGTTACTAAACTCTCTTATCTCATCAAGATTTACTTCTTTCCCTCTAAACTCTTTAAATACATCATATCTATCTATAAGTCCGGCAAAACAAACCTCTTCTAAATAATCAAAATGTGTTTTATATTCTTCTGGTACAGGGAAATTTGGAAGCTTTGATACATGGAACTCATAATCAAAATTACATTGTTCTGCAATTTTAACAGTATTCTCTAATGCTTCTTTCGAATATGAAAATAAATCATACATTTCCTCTTGTGATTTTAAATAGAATTGGTCTGATGGATACCTTCTTCTATTAACATCATCAACGGTTTTTCCTGTTTGAATACACATCAATATGTCATGTGCTTTAGAATCGTCTTTATTTATATAGTGAACGTCATTTGTTGCTACTAAAGGTATTCCTGTCTCTTTAGATAACTTAATATTAGTATCGATAACCTTCCTTTGTTCTTGCATTCCATGGTCTTGTATCTCTAAATAAAAATCACCATGGAATATATCTTTATAAAGTAAAGCTACCTCTTTTGCTTTTTCATAGTTATCTTTTAAAATCCAGCTTTGTACTTCTCCTCCAAGACATGCACTTAATGCTATAAGCCCTTCACTATGCTGTCTTAAAAAGTCATGGTCAATTCTCGGTTTATAATAAAAACCATCTATTGAAGCTGTAGATACTATATTCATAAGATTTTGATACCCAACTTCATTCTTAACTAATAAAACTAAATGATGCGTACTATTATCTTTATCATTTATCTTTATGTCCTTAGACTTTGCAGCTACATAAACCTCACATCCTAATATAGGCTTTATGCCTTGTGCCTTTGCTTCTTTGTAAAAGGCAACACATCCATACATAACTCCATGGTCAGTAAGTGCTATACTTTCCATCCCAAGCTCTTTAGCTCTTGAGATAATCTTCTTTATCTTAGCAGAACTATCAAGCAAACTATACTCACTATGAAGATGTAAATGACAAAACTTCTTTTCACTCAAGGTATCACCTCACTTTTCCAATGCCATAAGGCGCTTTTCACTTTTAATTATGAAACTACTTCATAGTTTTACTAAATAAAAATAAATTGCTAAATTTAAATCAATTTGAATTCACTCATCAATTCTTAATTATTCATTCTTAACTATATTAGTAGTTTCCTGACCTTACTTCTTCTGCTATTTTTTCTATTTTTCGTAATCTATGGTTAATTCCTGATTTTCCTACTGGTGGATTTAGCATTTCACCTAACTCTTTTAAAGACTCATCAGGATAACTTAATCTTAATTCCGCTACTTCTCTTAAGTTTTTAGGTAATCTTTGAAGTCCTATTGTACTTTGAATTAATTTTATACTTTCTACCTGTCTTACTGCTGCATTAACAGTTTTACTTAAATTAGCAGTCTCACAGTTAACTAGTCTATTTACGTTATTTCTCATTTCCTTCATTATTCTTATATTTTCAAGTTCTAATAATGAAGTATGTGCTCCAACTATGTTTAGAAGGTCAACTATTTGTTCTCCTTCTTTTATATATATAATATGGCTGTTCTTTCTTTGAATAACTTTTGAACTTAAACCAAAAGAGTTTATTAGTTTACATAACTGAATAGCATATTCTTCACTATGAGTAACAAACTCTAAGTGATATGTTTTCTCTGGGTTACTAATGCTCCCCCCTCCAATAAATGCTCCTCTTATATACGCTCTCTTAAGTTCTTCTGTTTTAACCATCTCTGGCTCGATAGTATAATCTATAGTCAACACATCATCAACTTCTTTAAATATTCCTGTTTCTTTCAGTAATTCTCTTACGCCCATATCTTCTTCTATAAGAACCATATAAATATTGTTCTTTTTTAAAGAATTACTTTTTTTAACTAGAAGTTTTGAGTGTATATCAAAATAATCTTTTAATATCGTAAATATATGTCTCGCTGATGCTGGATTTTCTGTAGTTATTTTAAAGCTAAGTCCTTTTCCACTAAAACCAATAGTTCCACTTACCTTCATTATTGCTGATATCTCAGCTAAAGCCTCTTCTTTAGATATCTCTATATACCTACATATTTCTCCTTTAACTTTTGATGAAAATGACATACTTCTATTTCTCCTAACTATGTTTAAATATATTTTTTATTATATCATAAACTGACCCAACTGTGTCATAGAAAAACAATAACTATTAAAGGATAAATATAACTTTATTAAGAAAATGTACTTTTACTTTTAAAATAACAGGACTTAAAATAAAAACATGTCATTCAAATAGCTATAACTACTATTTAAATGACATATTTATATATCTACTTCTAATTCTTCATTAAATATTTTTATCTAACAAATAACTATTATACTATATTACTCTCTAGTATTTCTTTTTTCTCTCATTTTTTGAAGCGAATAAACATATTCCAGTATTTTTTCTTTATCCCATTTTAATTCTTTTTCTATCACAGTTTTCATTATTATATCAGCTAAATATTCTGAATCATGTTTAACATATCCTTTAGTTATCTTAACTAAGTTTTCTTCAACTATTTCTACACCTAAGCCTTTAATATTATCTCTATCCAATTCAACTAACTTTGAACCTTCTTTCAAATATCTTTCTTTAATATCATCCGGAATAGTACCATTATTAGCAATTACATAATCAACACATTTCTTGCCACCATAATTTATTAATGTTTTTAAATGATCAGCTGCTGTAAAGTCATCTGTTTCTCCTGGTTGAGTCATTATATTTGATATATATATTTTTATTGCATCACTTTCACATATTGTATCAGCTATATCAGTTACTAGCAGATTAGGAATTATACTTGTATAAAGACTTCCTGGGCCCATTATAATAGCGTCAGCTTCCTCTATTGCTTTAAGCGCGTCAACTAAAGGTTTAGCATTTTCAGGATTTATCATAAGCTTTTTTATTTTAGACTTTCTTGCTATAGCCTCATCTGGTATTCTTGACTCTCCATCAATTTCATCACCATTTTCTAATATAGCTACAAGCTTCATATCATCAAGAGTTACTGGTAATACTTTACCTGTAACAGCAAGTACTGAACTCATTCTTTGTACAGCCTCTTCGAAATTATCACTTATCCCAGCCATTGCAGCTAAAAATAAGTTACCAAAGCTTTGCCCTTCAAGACTACCTTCTTTAAATCTGTATTGCAATAATTTCTCCATAATTGGTTCAGTATCTGCTAATGCTAATATACAGTTACGAATATCTCCTGGTGGAAGCATCCCAAAATCTTCTCTTATCTTTCCAGAACCTCCACCATCATCTCCAACAGTTACTATAGCAGTTATATTATTAGTATAGTTTTTAAGCCCTCTAAGCATAGTCGAAAGACCTGTTCCCCCTCCAACTACCACTATCTTAGGACCACTTACAGAAAGTCTTTCATCATCTATTAAGTCTTCTACATTTTTATCATTAATAGTTATATTTATCTTATCGCTATTGATTAATCTTAATATAGATTTTAATCCTTCAGATATAGATATAACTATAACCACTACTCCCAATAACCCCAAAAATATACATACCATTTTTCTAGTTAAATCATATTCTTTATGAATAAATACTTCTCCTACTCCTAATGCAAGTAGTATAGTTCCGACGAAACCAAGTAATACCCATCTTTTTATTCTAGCTCCTGGTTTCATCAAGTAATCAAGTATCATAATTTTTTATCTCCCTTATGAACATCCTCTTTAATATCTCTATGCTCAACATACACATTATAGTTACTAGCATGTAACTTTTCATATATAGCATTTGCTATAGCTACAGATCTATGTCTTCCCCCTGTACATCCTATCGATACTATAAGCTGACGTTTTCCCTCTTTATTATAATTTGGTATTAAGAACTGTAACATATCTACAGCTTTTTCTAAGAATACCTTAGTTTCTTCCTGTTGTAATACATAATCTTTAACTGGTTCATCATTACCTGAATGAGGTTTTAATTCTGGAATGTAGAATGGATTAGGTATAAATCTTACATCAAATACTAAATCTGAATCTACAGGAATTCCATACTTAAATCCAAAACTTAATACAGTTATTGATAATTGCTTTTGTGGTGCTTCCACATCACCAAAATTCTTAAGCATTTCCTCTCTCAAATCTTTTATTGCGTATTTTGACGTATCTATTATTATATCTGCTTTCTCTTTTACTTCTCTTAATTTTTCTCTTTCTAGCTCTATTCCAGTTATTACTCTTCCTCCTGGAGATAATGGATGACTTCTTCTTTTTTCTTTAAATCTCTTAACAAGAACTTCATCAGAAGTATCTAAAAATAATATTTCATATTTAAATTGTTCCTTAGATAACTCCTTTAAGCTATCAAATAAGTCATCAAAGAATATACCACCACGTATATCTATTACTAAAGCTACTTTATCAATCTTTCCATCACTTTGCTTACATACTTCAGCAAACTTTGTTATTAACGTTGGCGGAAGATTATCCACACAAAAATATCCCATATCCTCTAAACTATTAGTTGCTTCTGATTTCCCTGCCCCTGATAATCCAGTTACTATAATAAATCTCATCTTTTACCTCCACTTTATATAATTAAAAGTTACTAGTTAAGAATATAAAATCACTTCTTATCTTAAAACTTATTTATTAAAATTTAACTCTCATTAATCCCATCTCAGCTTTTCTTAACTATAATTACCTTACCAATTAAATTATATCACAATATATCCTATAAACAATTTTATATATTAACATCAAAGGCTTTACACAAAAACTTTAGTAATTATTTCTATATATCTGATACTAAATTATAAAATAAAAGGCTTATCTTATTAAACAATTATAAGACGAGCCTTTTCTTATATAAAAATTATAAATCTTCACCAATTATTCTTACTTCTGTATGAAGCTCTACTCCAAACTGTTTCTTAACTTCATCTTGTATATGATGTATTAAATCAAGTATATCTTTAGCAGATGCTCCACCCTTATTTATAACAAATCCTGAATGTTTTTCCGATATAGCTGCTCCACCTATACTATACCCCTTTAATCCAGCATCCTGTATTAGCTTCCCTGCAAAATATCCTTCAGGACGCTTAAATGTACTTCCTGCTGATGGATACTCTAAAGGTTGCTTTGATTCTCTCTTATTAGTTAAATCTGCAACTAAATCCTTAATAGACTTTACTGTACCTTTTTCTAGTTTGAAAACTGCAGATAAAACTACATACCCTTTTTTCATAACTATCGATGATCTATAACCTAAATCTAATTCTTCATTATTTAAAGTAATTATCTCACCATTTTCATTTATAACATCTGCACTTTCTATTACTTGTGACATTTCTCCATTATAAGCACCTGCATTCATAAATACAGCTCCACCTACAGTTCCTGGGATACCACATGCAAATTCAAACCCTGTTAATGAATTTTCAACAGCCTTATCTGAAACCTGCTTTAGCATTGCTCCACACTCTGCTTCAATTCTTTCTCCATCTACAGTTATATTATTAACCTTAGTTAATGACATAACTACACCTCTAAATCCACCATCTTTAACTAATAAATTTGACCCATTTCCTATAACATAAAAAGGTATATTATTTTCCTTACAAATATTAACCGTTCTTATTATTTGCTCCTTATTTCTAGGAGTAACTAATATATCTGCAGGACCTCCTACCTTAAAATTTACATATTGGCTTAATTTTTCATTTATCTTAACATCTTCATCACTATAAAAACTAGTAAATAAATCCACGTAATTATTATACTTATTCATTATTGGCTCCTTATTTTTCGATATTCTCCATAGTTAAATAGTATAAATTAAATACTAATATTTAACAAGTGCTTTCACTTATATTCTATTTATTTCCATTAAAGTGATTATATATACTTTCTGCTGCTTTCTTATCTATTGATGATGTTTCTAATATTTCCTCAAGTGTAGCTTCTCTTATCTTATCAACACTTCCAAATTTCATAAGTAATGCTCTTCTTCTTTTTTCTCCTACGTATGGTATATCATCTAATATTGAATGTAACGTTCTTTTATCTCTTAAGCTTCTATGATAAGTAATTGCAAATCTATGAACTTCATCTTGTATTCTTCTTATCATCTGCATTAAATTTGATGACCTATTAATAATTAATTCTGTATTATTATATACAATTCCTCTAGTTTGGTGTTTATCATCCTTAACAAGTCCACAGACTGGTATATCTATATTAAGCTCCTTTAAAACTTCAAGAGCCACATTTACTTGACCTTTTCCACCATCCATC
Organism: Clostridium sp. NSJ-49; assembly: GCF_014287725.1. Taxonomy (NCBI): domain Bacteria; kingdom Bacillati; phylum Bacillota; class Clostridia; order Eubacteriales; family Clostridiaceae; genus Clostridium; species Clostridium sp. NSJ-49. The sequence goes on from NZ_JACOOP010000031.1 coordinate 25,147, forward strand.
ATTATTAAATCAGGAAATACCGAAAATTTTCCTGCTGAAAATTTTATTTTACTTTCTTGTATAGCTTTTATTTCTTCTAATCCGTGAGTAAATCTTCTTGTAAGTATTTCTCTCATGCTATCATAATCATTAGCACCTTTTACTGTCTTTATCTTAAATCTTCTATAATCACTATTTTTAGATCTACCCTCTTCAAAAACTATCATAGTTCCTACAGAATCAACGCCTTGAATATTTGATATATCATATGCCTCAATCCTTGTTGGCCAATTTTCTAAATCTAATAGTTGTTGTAATTCCTCTAAAGAAATTCTATTTATTTCTTTTTCTCTAAAATATTTATCCTTAAACTTTTCTAATGTTATCTTAGCATTGTTTTTAACCATCTCTAGCATTTCCTTTTTCATACCCTTTTGCGGCACTTTAACAAATACTTTAGACCCTCTTTTTATAGATAAATATTCTTCTATTAACTCCTCATCTTGTATAGCTGGTACATATATCATCTTTGGAACCTTGGCTGTTCCTGAATAAAATGAAGTTATAAACTCTTGAAGCAATTCTTCAAGACTTTCATTTGCTGTATTTTCAAATATAAAATGTTCTCTTCCTAAAATCTTTCCATCACGTGAAAAAAATACTTGGATACAACTATCCTTCTCATCTTGATCTACATTAATAAAATCTTCATCGCCTTCCATAGTCTTAAAAATCTTTTGTTTTTCAACTATAGCTTCAATAGCTAAAATTTTATCTCTAAAAGATGCTGCTTTTTCAAATTCTAAATTCATAGATGCTTCTTCCATTTGTGATTTTAAATCTTTAACAACTACATTATCTTTCCCACTTAATATATCTATAATGTTATCTATCATTTTTCTATATTCATCTTTTGATATATGGCCACCACAAGGACCTAGACATTTTTTTATATGATAATTTAAGCAAGGCCTGTACTTTTCACCATTCTCTTTTATTGATAACTTACAAGTTCTTATTGGAAATATCTTATTTATAAGATTTATTGTCTCATATACAGCACTTCCATTAGTATATGGCCCAAAGTACTTACTTCCATCTTTGGCATAATTTCTAGTTACAAAAACCTTAGGAAAGTCATCTTGAAGTGTTACTTTAATAAATGGATAAAACTTATCATCTTTCAATAATATATTATATCTAGGACTATATTTCTTAATTAAGTTACATTCTAAAATTAAAGCTTCCATTTCAGAATCAGTTACTATGTACTCAAATTCAGCTATGTTTTTAACCATAACTCTAACCTTTTCAGAATGATTCTTAGAATTCTGAAAATAACTTTTAACTCTATTCTTTAAAATCTTAGCTTTTCCAACATATATAACTTCACCTAAAGAGTTCTTCATCATATAAACACCAGGCTTATCAGGAAGATTCTTTAAATGATACTCAAAATCAAACACTTAACCACCTCACTCCATAGTTAAAAGTTAAAATATAAGAGTTAAGAGTTTAGGATGAAACTGTATTCAGTTTCTAAAATTATGATATCCCCAAACCTTTAACTCTACAAAATTAATTACTAACTTATTAGTTTTTTCTATTACATCTATTAATTTATATCTACTATAACCTATCTTATTAAGAAATAACTCTAAGAGTGTCGAAAAGTTTCTACACCAACGTTTATAACTTTTCACTCTTAACTAGCTTAATATCCTAAAACTGCTTGTCGTACTACTTGGCTAGCTATTACTGCTGCTGATCCTGCACCACTTTCTCCATTTTCAACTATAACTGCTACTGCAATTTGTGGATCATCCATAGGTGCTGCCGCTATAAACCATCCATGTGGCACAGCTTCACTTCCATCTGGTAAATTATAATCTGCTGTACCAGTTTTTCCACCTGCATTTGTTCCTTCAAAAGCTGGCCATCTATATATATTATTATCTACAAGATATTTCATATAATCTTTTACTGTAGCTGCTACATCTGAAGGAATAGCTTGACGTATTTCTGTACTAGCTATATTTCTAACAATATTTCCATTCTTATCAACTATACTATTTACTAACTTTGGCTTCATTAGTACCCCATCATTAGCTACAGTAGCTGTAACTAGTGCCATTTGCATTGGAGTTGATAATACTGATCCTTGACCTATTCCGCTTTGAGCCATATTTCCTTTTTCGTAATCTTCTAATGTCGGAAATTGACTCGCTGTAGCTGTAAATCCTTCTCCTCTAATTACAGAGTTAAATCCAAAGCTCTCTGCTGTATCTTTTAACTTTTCATTTCCTAATTCCATAGCCAATGTACCAAATACAACATTACTTGAAACCCTATAAGCTCTTCTTAAATCTATAATTCCGTGAACTTCATAAGCAAAGTTATTAAGCTCTGTCCCATCGTCAAATGTTATTTTACCTTCATCATCAAATTGTCTTTCAGCAATTCCTGGAATATTCTCTAAAGCACTTGATAAAGTTACTGTTTTAAATACTGACCCTGGAGGATATATCCCATCTATAGCCCTATTTATAAGAGGAGTATCATCTGCACTTCCTGAATTTGCCTTATCTATCTCTGCATCTAAATCATTTGGATTAAATGTTGGTTTAGACACCATAGCTAAAATCTCTCCTGTTTTAGGATTTATAGCTACTACTGCCCCTTTATTATCTCCTAATGCATCATAAGCAACTTGTTGAAGTGTAGTATCTAAAGTTGTTATTATTCCATTTCCCTCTTTAGTATCTGATTTCCCAACTAGCATTCCAAAATTCATATCATCAATAAATGTCTTAAAGTTTTCTTTAAAATTAAAGCTACCTGTATTAGCCTTATCTTCTTTTAAGTTTCTTATAAAATCTCTTGGATGAACAGTATCTAAAAAATCATTTATTCCATTTCTAAATGTACTATAGTTACTTAGCTCACCATCATAAGTTTCCTCTAATCCACTTAAGCCATATGTTTGATCTATATATCCTAATGGATGAACAAATAAATTTCCATATAGATAATTTCTTTGTTGAGATGTTTCATCTATTCTTTCACTTGTAGCTAAAGCTGTTCCATTTCTATCGTAAATAGTCCCTCTTAATATTTCATTTCTTTTTGCCCATAATCTCACATTCCCAGAATCATTCGCTATATTAGGACCTTTAAACACCTGAAAATATGCTATATAAGATATTAGTGCAATAAAACAAAATAAAAAGATAGTCATAACATGTCTTACACTTTTCCCTAAATCATTCATCCTTTATGCCTCCTCAGAAATCTTTTGCAATATTCCTAATGCAAAGAATGTAGTTAAAATCGAAGAACCACCGTAACTTATAATTGGTAAAGTTATACCTGTAAGTGGTATTACAGTAAATATTCCACCTATAATTACTAGTGTCTGACATGCTATCATTGTACTAAACCCTACTGCTATTAATTGTGAAAATTTATCATTAGTGACGAAAGCAGCTCTTATTCCTCTATAGAATAATAAAAAATAAACTATCATAATTCCTATAGCGAATATAATTCCAAATTCCTCACATATAACTGCATAAATAAAATCTGAATCATTAACAGGTATATACTCTGGATATCCCTGCCCCAATCCTGATCCAAATAATCCGCCAGATGCAATTCCATACAATCCTTGAACTATCTGCATTCCCTCATCATATCTATAAGCCCACGGATCTAACCATACCTTAACTCTTCTTTTGACATGAGCAAATAAAAAGTATGCTGCAGTTGCTCCTACTGCTGATAATCCCAAGCAAGTAAAAACATATTTCTTTTTAGCTGTTGCAACATATAACATGGTTACAGAAATACCAAAGAAAATTAATGCCGAACCTAAATCTGCTTGTAAAACCATACATGCTAAAGAAAACATAGTTACTAAGGCAGGCTCTAATAAACTTTTAAAATCCTCTTTAAAAGTTTCTTTATTTTCATATGTTGCTAAAGAAGATGCTAAATATAATACTAATGCAATCTTACCAAACTCTGATGGTTGAAACATAAATGGCCCTATTTCTATCCAGTTTTTAGCTCCACCTACTGTTGTTCCAAATATCAATGCTAAAGGCATAAGTATTAAAGTAATAATCATATATATCTTTTTATATTTAGCAAAACTTCTTAAATCTGGTAATATAGCTACTATCAATATGTAACCAACCATTCCCAATGTAACCCACACTAACTGCTTTATTGCCAATATCTTATCTAATCTATACAAGGTAGCTATTCCTATTACAGCTAATATACTTGCAAAAATAAGGATGAATTTATCCCCATCGGGATAAAATCTCCTTATTACAAAATGAGAATATCCTATTAATACACATAAAATAACTCCCATAATTATTGCAAATTTATCATAAGGTTGTTCTAAAAAACCTAGATTGACAAAAAGCAGCAAGCATAATAAGTATATTAGTTTTAATAGTCTTTTTTCTTTTTTCAATACCTTCATCTACTTCACCTCTAAAGCTTATCTGCTCTTAGTACTGTAAAAATAGCACTTCCTATTTTTATTTCATCTCCAGTTGTAAGTTTTATTTTTCCTTCAACTTTTTCATCATTTACATATATACCGTTGGTACTATTTAAGTCTTCAATATATAATGTATTATTTTTTGCATATACTCTTGCATGATGTCCTGATACAAATGGTTCAGATAATATAATAGCATTATCATCCATTCTACCTATTGTAACATCACCTCTTATTAACATTACTGATTCCTCTTCAAGGTCCTCATTTCCACCAGCTTTTGTAATTTCAAGACCATATTTATTTAAATTAGGATTTGTATTCTTCTTTCCTCCTGTCTTAACATCCTTGTACATTATTTTTAATGCATAATATATTATTAAGTATAGGATTATGATAAATACTATTCCTGATGCAAATGTAATCAGCCTACTTATATTCATTACTCCACCTCATATTTTTCTTATATTTACCATTATATATTAAATCTTATCTATAAAAATAACAAGATATAGCACGCTATCTTAATATCTTTTTAAGATATTTTCCAGTATAAGACTTATCAACCTTCGCTACTTCCTCAGGGGTACCTGTGGCAATTATCGTTCCACCTTTATCTCCACCTTCTGGTCCAAGGTCTATTATATGATCTGCACATTTGATCATATCTAAGTTATGTTCAATAACAACTACAGTATTTCCTGCATCAACTAATCTTTGTAATATCTCAACTAATCTATTTACATCATCTACATGAAGTCCTGTAGTAGGTTCATCTAATATATATAAAGTCTTTCCTGTACTTCTTTTAGACAGTTCAAATGCTAGCTTAATTCTTTGGGCTTCACCACCTGATAATTGTGTTGATGGTTGACCTAATCTTATATATCCCAACCCTACATCATATAAAGTTTGAATTCTATTTTTAATTCTAGGTATATTTTCAAAGAACTCTAAAGCCTCTTCAACTGTCATATTTAATATATCATCTATATTTTTACCTTTATATTTTACTTCTAAAGTTTCTCTATTGTATCTCTTTCCTTTACAAACCTCGCAAGGTACATATACATCAGAAAGGAATTGCATTTCAATTTTAATAATTCCGTCTCCTGTACAAGCTTCACATCTTCCACCTTTAACATTAAAGCTAAATCTTCCAGGTTTATATCCCCTCATCTTTGCTTCTGTTGTTTGTGAGAATAATTCTCTTATTATATCAAAAGTTCCTGTGTATGTTGCTGGGTTTGATCTAGGTGTTCTTCCTATAGGGCTTTGGTCGATATCTATAATCTTATCTATATTTTCAAATCCTGTTATTTCTTTATATTGACCAACTGGATTTTTACTCTTATTTATTATTTTATTTAGTCCCTTGTATAATATCTCATTTACTAAAGTACTCTTTCCAGACCCAGATACACCAGTAATCATAGTTAAAACTCCAAGAGGAATTTTAATAGATACATTTTTTAAGTTATTTTCCTTTGCTCCAGTTACAGTTATAAAGTTACCATTACCTTCTCTTCTTACTTCTGGAACCTTAACTTCCTTTACGCCAGTTAAATATTGACCAGTTATAGATTCTTTACAGTTTTTAATTACATCAACAGGTCCTGCTGCTATAATTTCTCCACCATGCTCTCCTGCTCTCGGTCCAATATCAACTATAAAATCTGCTTCTCTTATAGTATCTTCATCATGTTCAACTACTATAACAGTATTACCTACATCTCTTAAATTTTTAAGAGTTTCAATAAGTCTATCATTATCCCTTTGATGAAGTCCTATACTTGGTTCATCTAAGATATATAAAACTCCCATAAGAGCTGACCCAATTTGAGTTGCTAGTCTTATTCTTTGAGACTCTCCTCCTGATAAAGTTCCAGAACTTCTAGCCAAACTTAAATAGTCTAATCCTACGTTTAATAAGAAATTCAGTCTACTTTTTATTTCTTTTAATACTTGTTCTGATATTATCTTTTCTTTATCTGATAATTGTACCTTATTTATAAATTCAAGTTCTTCTTTTATTGACATTGTTGTGAATTCATAAATATTCTTATCCCCAATAGTAACAGCTAATGCTTCATTATTTAATCTAGCTCCTTTACACTTTGGACACTTATTATTGCTCATATACTGCTCTATTTCGCCTTTAATAACATCTGAGTTAGTTTCTCTATATCTTCTTTCTAATGCATTTAATTCACCTTCATATGAATAAAGATACTTAGATTTCACTCCATCCTTAACATACTCTACTGTTAGCCTCTTCCCATTAGTTCCATAAAGAATTAAATCTAACTCCTTTTTGCTTAGCTCTTTTACAGGCTTATTTAAATCTAAATCATATTCCTTAGCTAACGCCTTTAATATAGCAAATGTCCAAGAATCTTCCTTAAGTCTTCCTTCTCCCCAAGTTGCTATAGCCCCTTCCATAATACTTAATTCTTTATTAGGGATTACTAAATCTGGATTAAGCTCTATTAAAGTTCCTAATCCATCACATCTATCACACTTTCCAAATGGGGTATTAAAAGAGAATAATCTTGGTTCTAGTTCATTGATACTTATACCACAATCAGGACAAGCAAAGTTTTCACTAAATAAAATGTCTTTTCCACCAATAATATTTACAACAACTAACCCATCAGCTAATTTAAAAGCCGCTTCTATAGAATCTGTTAGTCTTCCTTCAATTCCTTCTTTAATAATAATTCTATCAACAACTGCATCAATATTATGTTTCTTATTCTTTTCTAGTTTTATTTCATCTTCTGCTAGCTCATATATTTCACCATCAACTCTAGCTCTAATATATCCATTCTTTTTAATATTCTCTAATAGCTTCTCATGAGCCCCTTTTTTTCCTCTGATTATAGGAGCTAAAACTTGAATTTTAGTTTTATCCCCAAGCTCCATTACCTTATCAACAATTTGATCCACTGATTGTTGAGATATTTGCTTTCCGCACTTAGGACAGTGAGGAATTCCTACTCTTGCATATAATAACCTTAAATAATCATAAATTTCTGTTATAGTACCAACAGTAGATCTTGGATTTTTACTTGTTGTCTTTTGATCTATTGAAATTGCTGGAGATAATCCTTCTATATAATCAACATCTGGTTTATTCATTTGCCCTAAGAATTGTCTTGCATATGCAGATAGTGATTCTACGTATCTTCTTTGACCTTCTGCATATAAAGTATCAAATGCTAATGAAGATTTTCCTGAACCAGATAATCCAGTAAACACTATTAATTTATCTCTTGGTATCTCTAATGAAACATTTTTCAAATTATGTACTCTTGCACCCTTTACAATGATTTTATCTTTCATAAACTACTCCAATCTTTCAGTATTAACCTCGTATATTACTTATTTTTCACATAATTTCCGACCTTTAACCCCGAACTTGTGTTTGTATATTATTGTAGATATTTCCACGGAAATTGTCAATTGTTATTTCTTTAGTTTCTCTATCATATCTCTAAGCTCTGCGGCTCTTTCAAATTGAAGGTTTTTAGCTGCATCCATCATTTCATCTGTATATTGCTTAATTAACTTCTTCTTATCCTTAGCTGATAATTCAACCTTTTCATCAACATTATAATCTGAAGATTCCTCTGCTACCTTAGTTGCTTCTATTACATCTCTAACAGCCTTAATAATTGTCTTTGGAACAATTCCATGCTCCTCATTATATTTATTTTGAATTTCTCTTCTTCTATTAGTTTCCTTTATAGCTCTATCCATAGAACCAGTGATTCTATCAGCATACATTATTACTTTACTTTCAGAATTTCTTGCAGCTCTACCTATAGTTTGTATCATTGATGTTTCCGAACGTAAAAATCCTTCCTTATCAGCATCTAATATTGCTACTAAAGCTACTTCTGGAATATCTAGACCTTCTCTTAAAAGGTTTATTCCTACCAGAACATCAAATTCTCCTAATCTTAAACTTCTAATTATCTTCATTCTTTCTATAGTCTCTATATCAGAATGCATATAAGTTGTTTTCACTCCTAGTTCAGTTAAATATTTAGTCAAATCTTCAGCCATTCTCTTCGTAAGTGTAGTTACAAGTGTTCTAAATCCTCTTTCAGAAGTTTTAATAATCTCTGCATAAAGGTCATCTATTTGTCCTGTAACAGGTCTTATTTCTACTACTGGGTCTAATAATCCTGTAGGTCTTATTATTTGCTCAGCAATATTAGTTGAATGATCTAACTCATATTGAGCTGGTGTTGCAGATACAAATACTACTTGATTTAGTTTCTTCTCAAACTCTTGGAATTTTAAAGGTCTATTATCATAAGCACATGGAAGTCTAAATCCATACTCTACTAATGAGTCCTTTCTTGATCTATCACCGGCATACATAGCTCTAACTTGTGGTAATGTAACATGGCTTTCATCTATAAACATTAAAAAATCGTCTGGGAAGAAGTCTAAAAGAGTCTTCGGTGCTGTTCCTGGGTCTCTTCCATCCAGTATTCTCGAATAATTTTCTATTCCACTACAATATCCCATCTCTTTAATCATTTCTAGGTCAAAGTTTGTTCTTTGTCTTAATCTTTGTGCTTCTAATAACTTATCTTGAGATGTAAGTTCCTTAAGCCTTACTTCTAATTCATCTTCAATTTTATGTATAGCTTTATCAATAGTTTCTTGTGAAGCAGCAAAGTGAGATGCAGGAAATATAGCTATATGATCTCTTTCACCTAATATCTTACCTGTTAAGATATCAAACTCTCTAATTCTTTCAATCTCATCTCCAAAAAACTCTACTCTAATTCCTTTTGTAGATGATGATGCCGGTACAATATCTAAAGAATCTCCTCTTACTCTAAAAGTACCTCTAGAGAAATCTATATCATTACGTTCATATTGTATTTCTATTAGCTTTCTAATAATTTCATCTCTTTCTTTTTCCATTCCAACTCTAAGTGATATTGTAAGCTTTTTATATTCATCAGGATTACCTAATCCATAAATACAAGATACTGAAGCTACTATTATTACATCTCTTCTCTCAAACAGTGCTGATGTAGCCGAGTGTCTAAGCTTATCTATTTCATCATTAATAGAAGCATCCTTTTCAATAAATGTATCTGTTTGAGGAACATATGCTTCTGGTTGATAATAATCATAATAAGAAACAAAGTACTCTACTATATTGTTTGGGAAAAACTCCTTAAATTCTGAACATAATTGAGCTGCTAAAGTTTTATTATGAGCTAAAACAATAGTAGGCTTTTGTACCTTTTCAATTATATTTGCCATAGTATAGGTTTTCCCTGATCCAGTAACTCCTAATAATGTCTGAAACTTTTCTCCACTCTCTATACCATTAGCTAGACTTTCAATAGCCTTAGGTTGATCCCCCATAGGCTTAAACTTAGAATGTATCTTAAATTCTCCCATTACTTCAACTCCAAACTTTTCATAATCTAATATACTAATTTTACTTTTAATTTTTACCATATTCAAATGTTTTATAAGTGAGCCCCCAAATTTATAATTTGGTTTGGCGAACTTACACATTCGAACGCATGTGAGAGGGTATTTCATTTAACCTTCAGAAATTTCATATTTGGTTGCTCGAACTTACTCATAGAAATTCATATGAGTAGTAATCTTACTTTTTTAAATTTAAATATTTAGTCTGATTCTTCGAATTTAACTGAAAGTCCAAATATCCGATTTATAAACTTTAAGTTGCACTGCAAATGTACATCTACAATGCCTTTCATTAAAATTAATATTAAAATAAAAGAAACTGCACAAAGCAGTTTCCACATTAATTCTTAACTTTTCATATTTAGTTTTTAACAAAATTTACTTCTTTTCTCTAAGTTCTTCTAATACTTTCTTTAAATCATCCGCTCCTACACCTAGTATATCCTCTTGTTTTACCATTTTAGGAACTAATAATATCCCTAACCTTTTGTTTCTAGGTTGTACCAAATATTCAACAACGTTACCTGCATCTTTTTTTATTCTTATCTTTAATTTAAAAATACTATCTTTTGCTAGTTTAAAAATATCTGTTTCTGACTTAACCACTTCATCATTAATAGCTAGAATCTTATCTCCTCTTCGTATGCCAGCTTCAAATGCTGGAGAACTTGGAGCTACTTCTAAAACAGAAATTCCTTCTTCATCACTAACATATATATATTCACCTTTTGCTTCAATTCTTCTTTGATATCTTAAGATACCTTCATAAGCAAGTGGTACATATATTATTGTTAATATTTGTCCTACTATTCCAAAACCACTTATCTGAGCTACACATATTACTGAAATGCCATAAAGTAAAGCTATTGCTCCAGAACTTAATGACTTTTCCTTCTTTTTCTTCGTAAATGTAACAGCATTGTATCCTATAACTCCATAGAAAGGTATTGTAGCTATCATCGCTGTTGTTAAAATACTTAATATATTTGTATGATTAATAATTGGCCACCAATTTGGTGCTGTCATTGTTGTTCCTGATGATATTTGATTATTAAAAATCATAAAAATAGCTATAGGCAATGCCCAATATCTATTTAATGAAAATCCACCTATTATCTTTCCTTCTTTACTTGTAAATACAGGAATTGCACCTCTACTTCCATCAATTATTATTAATATACCTTGAATAATATATATAACTCCTACAAAAGTCATAAGAGATAATATATCAACACTAATAAATGATTTCTGATTTATTAAGCTAGCTAAAATATTAAACACTAAACTTAATATAGCTAATATAGCACTAGAGTATGCAAACTCAACAAATTTAGGTTTGTAAAATAACATTAGTATAGAAATCATAAACACAAACTCTATACCTGAGTTTTCATAAAAAGTTACTCCTAATAAACTTAATATTAAACTACCTAGCGCACCTGCAATTATACCTAATACAATTTGAGATAATGTAAGTTCTAGGGGAGAGTCTAAGCTTTCCCCTAAAGTCATCTTTTGAACAATTGAGATACGTCTATTTTTAAGATAAAACATTATTCCCATAATTATAAGCATAAGCAAATGTAATGGCTCAACTATAGCTGTCGCTACGGATTTTAAAGTATATATTATTAAATCCATATTAGTCTCCTATTTACTTTTCTTTAATTACCTCTAAAGCTTTTTGAAATTGTGGGTCTATATTTCTACTATATTCTACTTCTAATACTTCTTGTGGAATTTCTACAGTTATATCTGGAGATATTCCAGTTCCATGTATATTTTCTCCATCTGGAGTATAATACTTAGAAGTTGTAACTTTTAATCCTCCTTCATTGTCTGGAAGACTTATAAGTTGTTGAACTATACCCTTACCAAAAGTAGTAGTTCCTATTATTGTAGCAGCATCATGATCTCTTAAAGCACCTGTAACTACTTCTGATGCAGAAGCACTTCCTCCATCTACAAGTACTACTAATGGCATTCCTAGTAAATCTCCACCTTTTGATTTTGAAACTACTTTCTGATCATACTTATCAATTGTATAAGTAACGATTTCACCTTCTTTAATAAAATGAGATGCTATTTCAACACATTGATCTAAGTATCCACCTGGGTTTCCTCTTAAATCTAATATTAGTTTTTTCATTCCTTGCGCTTTTAATTCATTTATTTCATCTGTGAATTTTTGGCTTACTTCTTCATCACTAAATGTAGTTATCTGAACATATGCCGTTGAATCATCCAGCATTTCACCTTTTACTGATTCATTTTTAATTTCTGCTCTAACTATCTCAACTTCAAATGGCTCACCATCACCTCTTTGGATAGTTAACGTTACCGGCTGACCTTCTTCTCCCCTTACTCTAGCTACTACTGCTTCAGTATTAAGATCAACTACTTCATAATCATCTACCTTTAATATTACATCTCCAGCTTTTAATCCTGCTTCTTCTGCAGGTGAACCTTCAATTGGTGCAATTATCGTAACTTTATTATCTCTAACACCTAATTGAGCTCCTATTCCATAAAAACTTCCTTGACTTGATTCCATAAAAGTATCAAATTCTTCTTGAGTCATATAAACAGTATATGGATCTTTAACAGCTGATGCCATACCTTTCATGGCTCCTTCTAATAATTTTTGATCATCTATATCGCCATCATATTTTGAATAGATAAGATCTCTTAATGTAAATAAGTACTTATATTTCGAAGTATCTCCTACACTTGATAAGTCCGCGATAGCTTTCTGAGGTGCACCCTTAAAAATAACTCCATTAATGGCTAATACATTTCCTAAATATAATAGTAGTCCATGTGAGGCTAATAATACTACAACTATCAACCCTATCCTTAAAGCCTTTTTTCCTCCCTTTTTAGAATTATTTTCACCTCTGTTCAAATCCTCCATACCTTATACTTCCTTTCGAAATAAATTTTGAAAAATTATCATTTTTTTATATTAAAATATTGATATGATGTATCTACTAATGCAGATACATCATATCAATAAAAAATCCCTAGAAAACTAGATTATATTAAACTATTAAGAATTTTCTTAAAGCTGCAATACTTCCTATTGCACCTACAATTACACCACCAAGTATAAATCCACCTAACATAGTAGTTAATACAAATGCTGGAGTAACTAAATTAATTAAGGACATTGATGATAGTATCCAATTAAATACCCCATTATATGCGAAGTATAAAAGAACACTTGATAAACCTGCTCCTATAGAACCAATTATAATACCTTCAATAACAAATGGCCATCTAATAAACCAATCTGTAGCTCCAACGAACTTCATTATTCCTACTTCTCTTCTTCTAGAGTAAACAGTTAATTTAATAGTATTCATTATTAAGAAAACAGATACTCCTATGAATATTACAAATAATCCTATACCTACTACTTGAACAACCTTAACGAATGAGCTTATCTTTTCAATTTGTTCTTTTTGATTTCTTATACTTTCAACTCCGCTCATTTTTTCAACTGCATTGCTTACTGCATCAGCATAACTTGGATCTTCTAAAGTTACTATAAATGAACTTGGTAATGGGTTATTTGTTAAGTCATACCCTTCTAATATACCCTTATTTTCAGCTAAACTTTCTTGTAAGTTTAAAAAAGCTTCATCTTTTGATTCATATGTAACATTTTTTACACCTGTTTGCTCATTAAGTTTTACTTCTATTTCTCTTTGATCTACCATTTTTATATCATCATTTAAGTATACTCTTATTTCTACTTGAGATGCTATATCTTCAATACTTTTATTAAAATTTAATGCTAATAAAGTAAATGTTCCAAATATAAAGAATGTTATTAAAACAGTTAGCATTGCGGCAAAACTAATAGTTCTATTTCTTTTTATACTTTTTAGGGCATCTACTATAAAATAGTTAATAGTATTAATCTTCATTTTCGTACATCCCCCTCGAATCATCTCTTACAATATTTCCACTCTCTATAGCTATAACTCTCTTTTTCATAGTATCTACTATGTCTTTTGCGTGAGTAGCCATTACTATAGTTGTCCCTGCTGTATTTATATCCTTAAGGAGATCCATTATTTCTTTAGCTGTTTCTGGATCTAAATTTCCTGTAGGCTCATCGGCAATTAATACTGATGGATTATTAACAATAGCTCTTGCTAATGAAACTCTTTGTTGTTCTCCCCCTGATAATTCATTAGGGAACATTTTATATTTATGAGATAATCCAACTAGAGATAATACTGTTGGTACTCTTTTTCTTATTTCTCTTGGTGATGCTTCTACTACTCTCATAGCAAAGGCTACATTTTCATAAACATTTAAGTTAGGAATTAATCTAAAGTCTTGGAATACCATCCCTATCTTTCTTCTGTAATATGGAACCTGCTTTCTTGTAATATCAGCTAGTTTTTTATCTGCTACTATTACATCTCCTGTTGTAGGTTCAACTTCTTTAAGTAACATTTTTATAAAAGTTGATTTACCTGATCCTGAAGGTCCAACTAAAAATACAAATTCACCTGTATCTATTTTAACATTTACATCTGATAGTGCTTTTACATTATTATTGTATATTTTAGATACGCCTTTAAACTCTATCATATCTACACCTCTCCTCCACATGTTCATCCTTATACTATAGGCTTATTATATCATAATAGCATTATTACACCAAGTTTTAAAGTTTTTCCAGTTATTTTCTCTTAATTATATGATTTAAATCCTTCACCTAATACTTCTGCAGATTCGTTTACCGTTATAAATGCTTCAGGATTTTTTTCTTTTATAAATTTCTTTAAAGTTATAAATTGTTTAGTATCTAAAACTGTATATATAATCTTAACATCACTTCCTGTAAATCCACCTTGTGCATTTAACACTGTACAACCTCTATTTATATCTTTAGTTATGTATTCTAAAACTAATTTTTCCTTATTAGTTATGATAAATACTTGTTTACAAGTATTAAATCCATCAATAAATTTATCTATTAATATTCCAATCATAACTACACTAAAGAATCCAAATAATCCTTTATCAACACCAAAAGCTCCAATAGCCATTAAACAAACTAATGAATCTGTAATAAGAACTGCACTTCCAACACCTATTGCTGTATATTTGCTTATTATAGCTGCTATTATACTAGTTCCTCCTGTTGATGCTCCTTCATTAAATACAATAGCTGCTCCCATGGCTAAAATTCCTGACCCAAAAAAGCTAGCTAAAAATAAGTTTTCTGTTAAAATTCCTGGAGTAAAAAATGTTTCAATAATATACATAAATACTGAAAGCATTATAGTTGCATAAATACTTTTAGCTCCAAATGATTTTCCTAAAACAAAAAAGGCTACCACAAATAATAGTATATTAAGTACAAATACAACTATACTTGTGCTTATTCCTGTAAGGCTATTAACTACTAACCCTATACCAGATACCCCTCCTGAGGCAATATCATTTGGAAAGAAGAAATATTCTAATGCTATAGCTGTTAACGCTATTCCAATCGTTATAAGTAAATACTCCTTAATTTTTTTCATCTTTAACCACCCATCCCATCATTAATTATTCATCTCTTACTCTTCATCAATACCTTTAAAACCTTCTCCCATAACCTCATGAACTTCCCCAACTGTTATGAAAGCATTTTTATCAACATCAGCTATAAATCTTTTCAATTTTATAAATTCATTTCTACCTAATATCGTATATAAAAGTGTTGTTTCTTTTCCAGTAAACCCACCTACTCCATTTATAAAGGTACATCCTCTTTCAAGGTCTTCTAATATAAACTTACTAATCTCTTCATTTTTAGGACTTATTATCGTAACTTCCTTACACACATTAAAACCAGCTATAACATTATCAATTGCAAATCCATTTGCTATTACAGATAGTAACGAATATAAACCTGCATTTATTCCAAAAGTAATTGCTCCTAATAGTGTTACAAAAAAATCTACCATTAATAACCCTTTTCCTATATCAATGTGCATAAACTTATTTAATATCTTTGCAATAATATCAGTGCCTCCAGTTGATGCATTAGCATTAAATACTATAGCCATACCCAAAGCTGAAATAATTGTCCCAAAAACAGTAGCTAGCATTAAATCATTCGTTATATTAAAAGGTGCAAACTTTTCCAATATATATATAAATGTTGATAATACTATGCTTGCATATATACTCTTCCCGCCAAATTTACTCCCTATAATTAAAAATGCAACTACATATAGTATAGCATCCATTATAAGCATAAGAACACCTATTGGTATAGATGGCAAATAATTATTTATAACTATTGCTAACCCTGTTATTCCACCAGCTGTAATGTTATTAGGTTCAAAAAAATAAACAACTGATATCGCTACTAATAATACACCAATAGTTAATAATACAAAATCTTTTATTTTATCCGTTCTCATATTCTCTCTCCTTATTAACCAAATTCACTTCTATTAGTTTTACTCATTTATACCTCATTTATCCAAAATATTCTAAAACTTGATAAGAGTCAAGTTTTTCTAATTAATATTTTATTAAAAAAGACCTAAATGTGTTGTAATTAATGGAAATTTTCAAATTATATTTTAACTCTTCTTTCTTTATTATTATCTTATATTAAAAAATTTCTAACTATAAAAGACTGCGATTCTTAACCGCAGTCTTTAGTCATAATTTATCTATTTCTTTAAATTAATTGCTTTTTTTACTTTAGCTACTATATCTTCTGAAGTTAAGTTATACACTTTTAATAATTCATCTGGCTTACCACTTTCACCAAAAGTATCATTTATTCCAACTCTTAAAACTGGAACTGGATAATTTTCAGCTAAAACTTCAGCTACAGCTGACCCTAATCCACCAATTATGCTATGCTCTTCAGCAGTAACTATAGCACCAGTTTCTTTTGCTGATTTTATTATTAATTCTTGATCTATTGGTTTTAAAGTATGTATATTAACAACCTTAACGTTGATTCCTTCTTTACTTAATATATCTTTTGCTTCTATAGCTGAATCAACCATTATACCTGTAGCAAATATAGTTGCATCAGTACCTTCAGAAACTACAACACCTTTACCTAATTCGAACTTATAAGTAGCTTCATCATTAATAACATTAACTGCAGCTCTACCTAATCTTACATAGCAAGGTCCATTATATTCTGCTATAGCCTTTATAGCCGCTCTAGTTTCAACATCATCACTTGGAGATATAACTACCATATTTGGTATACTTCTCATTAATGATAAATCTTCGACTGATTGGTGAGACGCACCATCTTCTCCAACTGTTAAACCAGCATGTGTAGCACATACTTTAACATTTAATTTTGGGTAACATATTGAATTTCTGATTTGCTCAAAAGCTCTTCCTGCTGCAAACATGGCAAAAGTACTTACAAATGGTATCTTACCACAAGTTGATAAACCAGCAGCTACCCCCATCATATTTCCTTCAGCTATTCCCATATTTAAAAATCTTTCTGGGCAAACAGCTTTAAAATCAGCAGTTTTAGTTGATTTTGAAAGGTCTGCATCTAAAACTACTATATTAGTATTTGTATTTGCTAATTCAGCTAACGCTTTCCCATAAGATTCTCTTGTTGCTATCTTCTTGCTCATTTTATCTGTCCCCTCCAATTTCAGCTAAAGCTTTTTCACATTGTTCTTTGCTTGGTGCAGTTCCATGCCATCCAGCTTCATTTTCCATAAATGATACACCTTTACCTTTAACAGTCTTACAAACTATTGCAGTAGGTTGACCTTTGTGATTTTTAGCCTTTTCTATAGCATCTATTATTTCATCAATATTATGACCATCAATAATCATAACATTCCATCCAAAAGCTTCAAATTTTTTATCTATTGGAGTTGGATTCATTACTTTTGTAATATCTCCATCTATTTGTAATCCATTAAAATCTATGAATGCAGTTAAGTTGTCTAATTTGTAATGAGCTCCACACATAGCAGCTTCCCAAACTTGACCTTCTTCTAACTCTCCATCACCTAGAAGTGTATATACTCTATAATCTTTATTATCTAATTTCCCTGCTAAAGCCATTCCAACAGCTGTAGATATACCTTGACCTAATGACCCAGTTGACATATCTATTCCAGGTAAACACTTCATACTTGGATGTCCTTGTAATCTTGAACCAAATTTTCTTAATGTCTTTAATTCTTCTACATCAAAAAATCCTTTTCTCGCTAAAGCACTATATAAAACTGGTGCAGCATGACCTTTAGATAACACAAATCTATCTCTATTAGGGTTTTTGTCATCTGATGGATCTATATTCATTTCTTTAAAGTAAAGAGTTGTTACTATATCAGCTGCTGATAATGATCCTCCTGGGTGCCCTGATGCAGATTCAGTCAGCATTGTTACTATGTCTGCTCTTATATTTTTAGCCATTAACTTTAATTCTTCGGTATTCATAATTTTGAACATCCTCCTTTAATTTATATATATGAAACACTTTCTCCTATTGTTGAATGTGTAAGTTCAGCTAGCCAAATTATATGTACCCTTCGAGTAAAATTTGGAGCTTCACTTATATGAAACACTTTCTCCTATTGTCGAATGTGTAAGTTCAGCTAGCCAAATTATATGTATCCTTCTAATAAAATTTGGAGCTTCACTTAAAAGTATAAATCTATTGTATGTAAAATCTTTAAAAATATTTTACCATAAATACTAATCACTGTATACTACATATTTTTAAAAAGTATATCATATTTTCTTTTATTCGTTATATTGTATATCACTTATTGTTAATTAATT
The DNA here is from genome assembly GCF_014287725.1 of Clostridium sp. NSJ-49. Taxonomy (NCBI): domain Bacteria; kingdom Bacillati; phylum Bacillota; class Clostridia; order Eubacteriales; family Clostridiaceae; genus Clostridium; species Clostridium sp. NSJ-49. The sequence continues at coordinate 43,919 of NZ_JACOOP010000031.1, forward strand.
ATTTTTTTATCTAATTAACAATATATTTAATATGTAATTATTATATAAAATTATCATTTTACAAAATAAAAGCAGAGCAATTACGCTCCGCTTTAAATTTAATAGATAGTAAAATATTAAATCAATCCTATGCTAATAAGTAATGCTCTATCTACTTTTTTCATATCAGCATCTGTCATATGCCCTATTTTCTCTTTTAATCTTCTCTTATCTAATGTTCTCACTTGCTCTAGCAATACAACTGAATCTCTATTTAATCCATATTCTTCAGACGAAATTTCAACATGAGTTGGAAGTTTAGCCTTATTAATTTGAGATGTAATAGCAGCTACAATAACCGTTGGGCTATATTTATTCCCAATATCATTTTGTATTATTATCACTGGTCTAATTCCACCTTGCTCAGAGCCAATAACAGGGCTTAAATCTGCATAAAAAATATCCCCTCTTTTTACAACCATAGTCGTCATTAAATTCACACTCCGCAAAGCCATTTCTCATATTCATTAATACTGTCAAATTCATACTGTAAGGTTTCAGGTGACGACTCAAATAACTGAGAAATTTCTAAATTAATATTAGCCATCTCAATATATCCATTTTTCATTAATTCATAAAATTCCATATTATTTTTGTCTTCATTATATCTTATTAAATCTTCGCCGATAAATTTCCTATTTTTTTTAAATTCTAATTTATTTTTATTATTGAATCAGGACCACCCGTCAAACGGGTGGTTTGCTCTACGCCTATAAGGCTCTGTCACCGGCTGTGCTACTCGCACGTCGAACGGTTTGCCAACCGCATATTTTCACTGGCTACCCCTAAA
>NZ_JACOOP010000032.1:0-41867 GCF_014287725.1 Clostridium sp. NSJ-49
AATGCAAATCCTATTTGTTGCATAGGAATCACATTTTTTGTGAAGTTTTTCATATTATTACTATGCGCAAAAAAGGAAGTTCAAATTCGAACTTCCTTTTCTTTATCGGCAAATATCAAATTTTTTTTTTGATACAGCCCCTTTTATAAAATCTATTCTGTTGTGGTCGTACTACCTTCTTCTAGTGAACTTTCCATATTACTACCTTTTAAAGATAAGTTCTCAAAAGAATTTGTTATGATATATTTTCCATCTCCAACTTTAATAAATTTAAGAGATACTTTATCACCTACATTTGTTAAGGCTACCTCTCTAGAACTTTCTGTAGAAACAGAGAATATATTATCTGATCCCTTAATTTTAATATCATATATGCTTGAACCTTCTTTTATAACTAACCCTATTCTTTCAACTTCACCTTCTAGAACTTCTTCACTATTAGAACCTTCTAATGAAATATTAGTGTTTGTTAAAGCTTCAATATATCTATTTAACGTTGTTTGTAGTGAATCCCCTACGGCTACAGTACTATAGTTTTTAACATTAACCATTGCATACTGTTTAACTAATCCATTTGAGTCTTTTAAAGTCATAAAATATGTTGGTTCTGACTGAATGTTAATTAAATATGGGAATGTTGCACTATATCCATACTGTTGAACTTTACCTTCTGCCGATTGCATACTTGCAACCTCAGTAGCTCCAGATGTTTTATACATAGTAGTTTCCCCTGTTCTAGTATCTGTTAATGTAAATCCAACTAATCCTTCATCATTACCAACTGAAGTTATACCAGTATAATAATAACATTTATCATTGTTAAATATTATGTTCATACCTTGAGTAGTCTTTAACTTATCTTTATCACTAAAGTTAAAAATACCATGAACTAATTCTCCCCATTTATTTAAATAGTTATTTATATATCCTGACGGTTGAATTCTATCTACCCATTTTGGAGTGTTTTCTATATCATAAATATTTGATTCTCCAGTTTGAGCATCTATTATTAATACTCCAATTGCTTTTTGTTCAGTTAATCCAATAGCATTATCATATCTAGTTATTACCCAATAAGGATTTCCTTCATCATCTAATTCAAATGTATAGTCAGTATGGCCTGCTTTCATATCTCTTATATACGCCGCTCTATCTAAATCACTAAAAAGATATGCTGATTCAAGATATTTTAAATGTATAGGTTGTCCATTTAGTTCTGTAACTAATTGTACATCATTTTGATTTATTGCACTTACCTTAATATAACCTTTTGTACCTTCATTATTAATTAACCATTTAAACAATGATGAATGTTCTAAAGGTGCAACATAATATAATTGACCTGCAATACTTTGTAATGTTAAGTCACCAATAGTAACTTGGCTTCCTAAGCTTGGTATTTCACCTAACTTTTTATCTGCTAATTTTGCAGCTAATTGTTTATCAATAGTAGGTAATTGTTTTAAATCTATATATTCTATTTGACTTGAAAACTCTACCTCTTCAACGCTTCCTATTAAATCTCTATGTTCATTTGGCATTATTAATGGACTAAATACTACTAATGAAACCACATATAATACCGCTACTCCAATACCTGAAATTATATATTTCTTATTTAGTGTTAATGCTCCATAGGCTATTGTACATAAAACAAATGGTCCCACTAATAAGAATGAACTTAATGTGAAATCTAAGATTAATTTACTTTGAAATAAAAGAAATACCCCTATAGCAATATAAGCAAGTACTAACCACTTTATATATTGCGAAAATTTACTTTGAAAATTCATTTTCATCCCTCCATTAAATCATTATACTTCTAAACTCCACTTATAACAATACCTTTTTTAAAGTTTTCTTATATTTTATTATGAGTTATTTATTAACTTTTAGTTAACAATTATAAAATTTAAAAATCTCTAAGTGATATGAATTACAAAAAATAATAATTCTATCACCTAGAGATTTATTAGTTTCTAAATATTATATAAACCATATATCCAATGTATAACGATACAAATAATATTCCTTCAAGTTTTCCTAATCTCTTTTCTTTGCCTTTATGTGCAAAAATTAAAATACCTATTAGTATAGTAACTAAAATTAAGAATATAAAATCAACTATTAAAGTTGATGATACTATCATTGGAGTAATTATTGAAGATGCACCTATTATTAATAAAATATTAAATATATTTGATCCCAATATATTTCCAAGTGCCATATCTTCTTCACCTTTTAAAGCTGCCATTGCTGATGTAACAAGTTCTGGAAGAGATGTTCCCATTGCTACTATAGTAAGTCCTACTAATTTATCGCTCATACCCAACGCTGTTGCAATACTTGAAGCTGAATCTACAACAATATTACCACCTATAACTATACATATAGCCCCTATAATTAACGAAATTATACTTTTAGGTATATTTATATGTTCTATTCCTTCATCTTCTATAGCCATTTCTGCTGCTACATCCTTAGATTTACCTACTTTTTGTCCCTTAACTGTCCAAATTAAAAATAGAATATATAATATACATCCTGACAATAATATAAATCCATCAAATCTAGAAATATAATTTTCTTTTCCAAGAAGTATTCCATTGAAAGTTAAAAGTAAAAATAATGTTGTAACTGCTATATTAATAAGAAAATCCTTCTTAATTGTAGACTTTTTTATTATAAGTGGCATTATTATCAAAGTTACTCCAAATACCATAAGTGTGTTAAATATATTTGATCCTAAAACATTACCTACTGCTATTTCATTGCTACCTTGAAGTGATGAAACAATACTTACTGCAAGTTCTGGAGCGCTCGTCCCTAATGATACTATAGTTAATCCAACTATTACTGATGGAATCCCTAACTTTTTAGATATTCCAGAAGCTCCATCTACAAAAATATCCGCACCTTTTATAAGTAGAAAAAATCCTATAATTAATAATATGTAGTTCATTTATTTTCCCCTTTTCTTTAAGTTCCTTTAATTATTTTACATTATATAAAGTAAAAATACAAATACACTAAACATATTATTACATACAATACCTTATGGTTATCATAATAAAATTATAAATACTTTTTTGCGTAAAAAATTAAGAGTTAAAAGTGAATTGGGTTGAAATAAACAGCTTTGCTATTTATAAGCTTGCAATTTTTAAATGTCACTTATACTGACTATCTTCACAAGCCATTAACCCTACACTTTTAACTCTTAACTTATTATATTATCTCATTAATTCTATAAATTCATCTAAATAATCTTCTGCTTCTTCATACTTTTCTTCTGATGGTACAAAGCAGAACTTATATCCTGGAGCTGTTTTTATCTTTAAGCTTTTAAGTCTTTCTGTAAGCATAGGAACTCCTTCACCACTCCATCCATAAGATCCAAAGGCCATTGCAACTTTATCTCTATTTGTAATAGCACTTACAAGTGATAATAAATCCCAAGCTGGTTTAACTGCATCTTTATTTATTGTTGGTGATCCTATTAGGAATCCTTTTGCTTTTGAAATTTTTTCTATAGATTCTTCTAAAGGAATAGTAGTTATCTCTGTAACATCAGCCTTAAACCCTTTATCTTCTAGTTTTTTCTTAAAGAAATTAGCCATCATCTCTGTATTATGATAAGCGGATATATAGAATATTTCAACTTTATTTTCGTCAACTTCTACCTCTTTACTCCATTCTTTATAAAGATTTAATATTTTATCTATTTCTCTAACATGTATTGGTCCATGACTTGGGGCTATCATATCAATTTTTAAATCTTTAATTTTTTCTAATCCTAAATTAACATACTTAGGGAATGGTCCCATTATACAATCATAATAATATTTCATCTCTGAAAAATATTCATCATTAAGCTCACATGTCATACTTCCTTCTGGACAGAAGTGAGAACCTGTAAAGTCACAAGTAAATAAAACATTCTTTTCTTTAACATAAGTAAACATAGTATCTGGCCAATGTAAGTTTGGAGCACTTATAAAGCTTAGTGTGTGATTTCCTAAATTAATTTCCTCATTAGCCTCTCTAGCGTTAAACTCACAATTTAAAATATCTTTTAAATATTTTAAAGTAGCTCTTGATCCAACAATTTTTACCTCTGGGTAATCTTTTATTAAATCTTTTAAAGCTCCACTATGGTCTAATTCTGTATGATGTACCACAACATAATCAATTTTCTTTTCACCAATTATACTTTTAATATTTTCTTTAAACTCGTTATAAAACCCATTTTTAACTATATCAAATATGGCTACTTTTTCATCATTAATTAAATAAGAGTTATAAGTAGTTCCTTTTTTCGTTTCCATAATTATATCAAATATTCTTAACTCAGGATCTTTTACACCAATCCAGTATATACTTTCTTTTAACTGCTCTACCGCCATTCATTCAACCTCCAAATTACTAATTTCTATTTTATATTTTACCAAATTATATTTCAATCTTAAACTATAATTTATAACTATTATAAGTCAAAAAGTTAGATTATTGACTATTTTACTCTGAATTAATAGTTGTTATTAATTAATACTCAATATTCCTACTTATTTCACCTTCAGCAATAACATACTGATAGTGTAATGCCCTCGTTAAAGCAACATAAAGTAATCTTTGATTTAATAAATTATCATTATAATTACTTTCTAATGGATTATAAATAATAGTTCCATCAAACTCTAACCCTTTTGTTAAATAGGATGGAATTATTACCACATCCTCTGGGGAATCTTTCTCATTTCCCTTTATAAGCTGTATTTTTCTATTACAATATTTCTTAATATTTTTTTCTAAAGCTTTAGCCTCCTCTAAGGTTCTCGTAATAATACCTATACTTCTTTTTCCTTTACCTTCTATCTCCTCTATTATCTGTTCTATAAACTTAGCAGATTCTTTTTTATCTTTAGACATTTTAATTATTGGTTTATCACCATGTCTTAATACAGGTTTAGCTGGAGTTAACCCTAAATTTTGAGCTTCTAATGCTTTCTGTACAAAATCTATTATTTCCACAGTAGATCTATAACTTTGTGTTAAAGATATATACGTTGCATTGCCATTGAATATTTTTTCCGTTATATCTTCCCATCTCTTAACACCTTTGTAATAGTAAATTCCTTGTGCTAAATCGCCTACTAAAGTTAAAGAGTTTCCTCTTGTTAAATTTGTTATTACTTCAATCTGTAATGGACTATAATCTTGTGCTTCATCTATTACTATATGTTTAAACTTCGATTTTTCTTCTATTCCTTCTAATAATATATGAATATATAAAAGTGCTGCTAAATCATCTTCGTCTACTATCCCCTTTTCAAAGTTCTCAACAACTTCCTCTTTCATATATTCTAAAAGTTGAAATGGTATTCTATTATCTACAGCTATATCAAATACAGCTTTATCTTTAAACATATCTAAATATATATCTTTAGAAGTTATACCCCTCCAGTTTTTAAAGTATTCATTCATTACCTTTTTAGAATCTTGTTTTATATAATTTTTAATACTATCTCGCTCATCGTATAGTTTTCTTAACTCACTTCTTCTCTCTTCACTATCTTCAGAATTAGATTTAACTTCTCTAATTTTTAAATCCCATTCTCTATCTACAGTTAACAATAAAGTTTGTATTTTTTCTTTTAACTTTAAATTAAGATATCTTTTAATTTCATCTTTACGCTTATTTATTGGATATACTTTTAAATCTTTTAAGTATAATCTAGTAATTTCCCTTTTAGAAAATAACGTGTATCCACTTATTACTATATCTTCTATTTCTAAAGAACTGCTATCTAGAAGTGCTATATATCTATCTATTATAGTTTTGAATATTAAATTCCCTTTTACCTTAGATGAGTTCACCATAAATTTTCTTAACGTTTCATCTTCAGTTTCAATAATATCCTTTAACTTATCATCTTTTGATCTTATTTTTCCTTTTAATTTTAGTTCTTTCACTACTAAATCTTGAAAAGTAGTTTGAGCAACATCTTTACTACCAAGACTAGGTAAAATCTCTGATATATAATCTAAAAATATTTTATTAGGTGCTAACACTAGTATATCTTTACCTTCCATTGACTCCCTATATCTATATAAAAGATATGCTAGTCTATGTAATGCTATAGTTGTTTTTCCAGATCCAGCTGATCCTTGCACTATAATAGGCAAATTTTTAGGCCATCTTATAATATCATTTTGCTCTTTTTGTATAGTTGCAACTACTTCTTTTAACTTTTTTCCTTTGCTTTCTTCAAGGTTTATCTTTAAAAATTCGTCTACTAAATCTACTCCTTCTTCCCCTGAAATAAATAATTCATTAATACCTTCATCAAAAATTCGTTCAATATCATCATTTTTGTAAAGAAATCTTCTTTTTAAAGATAATTCTCCTTCTATAACTCCTGATGGAGCTTTATAATACGCTTCTCCACCTGTCCCACTATAATATAAATCAGCAACTGGTGCTCTCCAGTCTACAACAATTTCCTCTCCATCCTTGCTAGATGATATTCCTTGTTTTCCTATATATATTTTTTCTAAAGCTCCTAGCTTTTCAGTAAAATCCACTCTTGCAAAATACGGAGTCTTTATAGCTTCTTCATAACTTTCTATATCCATCTTTAATACGTTATAAATTTTCTCTGTATTTTCTTTCTCCTGATCGTAATTTCCTTTTGCTGCTTTTGTTAAAGCTTTAAGCTTTGTTTCTATTTCCTGCTCATATTTAAGCTTTTCATTTATTTCATATAAAATTAATTCTTTTTTTTCTTTTAATACTTGCTTTGCACGACTTAAATCATCCATCTTTATCTTATCCCTCTCAACTAATTACTTATAGTAACAAATTAAAAACATAAATATTTAAATATAAATACTATTATTTCCTATAGCATTCATAAAGTTATCATATAAAACTATTGTAACTACAATTTGTTATGATTTACCATATACTTATTATTTTTAACATTTTATCTTAAAAATATAATCAAATAGTATATTTTCTTATATTAACAATAATATCATAAAATATATTTTCTTCAATTAATCATACTAAAAAATAGAGGATGGTGTTACTATGACAAAAAATAATTTAAAAAACACTTCGATTCCTATATCCCAAATTAGTAACTTTACTAAGCATGCAGTAGAAAGTTTTGAAGAAAACATAGTAAATCAACATAATTATTTAGAAAAAGTACATAATAATCTATCTAGTAAAAAATAAAATACTATTAAAGGCCCCCTATCATAATTTGACAGGAGGCCTTTAATTATTTAATCATCTATTTTTATTAATTAAATGCTGAATATAAATCTTTTCTTCTTGCTTTAGCCATTGCTTTACATAATACAAATGATATAGATGCATCCATAGCATGATGTATTATTGTACCTAATGCTACAACTACTAACATCTCGTATAAATTAAAACCAAATGGAATTACTATTAATGCTTCTAAAATACCATGTAGCGGAGCAGTAATAACCATAGCTTTTTTAAAATTCTTTTCTTTCTGAACAATTTTTGCTCCAATAAATCCTACAGGAGCATGCATTAATGCTCTTGCAGCAATATAAGGTGGCAATCCAGTAATAAAAAATCCTAATCCTGATCCTATTCCTACAACAATAGCAACTACCGGTGAAATAAGCATGGATAAAAACATAGGCACATGTGAACATAATGTTGCACTAAAAGGCCCTAAAACTATCTTTAAAAAACCAAATTGTACTGGAATTATTATTGCGAGTGCTACTAATAATCCTGCTAGAACCATTTTTTTAACTCTGTTATTCATTTTAAATCCCCCATCTAAAAACAAAATATTCATACCATATATACTGGTGTATATACACTAGTATATATGGTATTGTTGCTATTGTAAATAGATGATTAACATATTTTTCTATACTTTGCTTAACTCTTCTTTTATTCTTCTTATATATTCTGGAGTAGTACCACAACATCCTCCAACAATTTTTGCTCCCTCTTCAATACACTTTAATATTTCTTTTGAAAACTCATTTTCTGATATTTCTATAAATTCCTTTAGATTGTTCATATAACATCTTGTATTGGGTTGAATAATAATATTCTTTGTAGTTAACGTATTTATTTTCTTAACAATTTTGTGTATCCCATTTATCCCTGGAGAACAGTTAATTCCTACGGCATCTACTTCTAACTTATTCATATCTTCTATAGCTTTCTCAATAGTATTTCCATCAAAAAGCTTACAATCATTATCTAATGTAAATGCACAAAACACTGGTAAATTATTATAATCTTTAACCGCTTTTACTGCAGCTTTACATTCATCTAAACTAAGTATTGTCTCTATCAAAATTAAATCTACTCCACCTTTCGACGCAATAATTACCTGTTTTTTGAAAATTTCATAAGCTTCATCAAAAGTAAGTTTTCCTGTCGCATTTACTCCTACTCCTGTTGGTCCCATATCATAAGCTATTAATATATCTTCATTATCTCCTTTCACTTCTTTTGCTATCATAATACCTTTTCTTATTATTTCTTCTATAGAATATTTGCTATTTTTTAATCTAATATCATTTGCTCCAAATGTATTTGTTGTTATAACATTTGATCCTGCCTTTATATATTCTTTATGTATTTTCTTTATAGTATCCTCTTCAGTAAAGTTATATATTTCAGGATTATTATTTATATTTAATCCATACCTTTTAATCATAGTTCCCATTGCACCATCAAAAAGTAATATACCTTTATTCTTAATCTCTTTAAAATTCATTTTTACTCTCCAATCTATCTCATTACTTTTATATTACCATTTATAAATTTAATAATTCTTTATATAAATAAATAATCATAAAAAAACTCACAGATACTTTAAATATCTATGAGTTTATTCCGCAATATAATTTTAAAATTTAACTAACAAAATTATTATCGATATTATGCTAAATATTAAGCTTATTAGTGTTATTGACGTAACTACTTCAATTGTAGTTAATCCCTTTTCCTTCAATCTATAATGTATTTGACTTCTATCAGCTTGATAAACAGGCTTACCCTCTGAAAATCTCTTAAATATAACAAAAATATTATCAAAAATAGGAACGGCCAAAGCTAATATAGGTATTAATAAACTTAATATCGTTGCTTGCTTAAATGCTCCATCTAAAGCAATAATACTTAAAATAAATCCTAAAAAGTTAGCCCCTGAATCTCCCATAAATATTTTAGCAGGATATTTATTGTATAATAAAAATGCTAATACACATCCACCAGTTATAAGTGAAAATATCAATGATGGAGGTTGTGCAAGAACAATAGCAGTAGCTGCAAATGTCATTGCAGATATAAATGATAATCCTCCGGCTAAACCGTCCATACCATCAGACCAATTAATAACAGTTGTCACTCCAAATATCCAAGTAACAGTTAGTACATATTGTATAATTGTAGGTAATGCTATATATGTATCTGTAAAAGGATTTGTAAATCCATTAAAGGATACTCCTGAAAAGAATACTATTGTAGCTGCAAGTAACTGTACTATAAGTCTTGGCATAATTGCAAATTCTTTTCCTACACTTTTATAATAATCATCAACAAGCCCTATTCCAACAATTAAAGTTGCTCCAATAAATATTCCATATTTTTCATCAAAGGCATGATTCCAAAAAGAAATAAAGTAAGTAATAAAGAATCCTATATACATAGCTATACCTCCACATAATGGAGTTTCTCCCCTATGTATTTTTCTCTTTGTCGGCTTATCTGTAAAATTATATTTAAATGACATTTTCATTAGCATAGGTGTAATAAAATACACTACAGAAAATGCAATAATCATCGCTAGTAAATATTTCATCAATAGTACTCCTTAATTAATTTAGTATATAACTTTTGTCAATCGTCTATTGTATATAAGAATTATACTATTGTTTTCTATCTTTAGCAATTACAAAAGTGTTACAATGGAAAAAGCTGTGTTTCCACAGCTTTTTATTATCCTCTTGATTGAATCATATCCTTAACCTTCATTAATCTAGTTAAGGCTCCTCTTTCATTTTCATCTAACTTCATTCTTATATATTTAATAGTTTCTTGAAGTTGAGGTATAGTCATATATTCAAGAGCATTAACTCTTCTTCTTGTCTTTTCAATTTCATCAGCCATAAGCTGAGTAGATTTTTCAACTTCTGCAAGTTCAAGTAATTTAGGTAATATTGTATATAACTTTGTTATGGCATCATCTAATTCACTTGAAGTATTTGCAAATCCATATGGGAATATACTTCCTTCATCATCTTGAAGTTGTCTACGGAAAGTCATTTCTGGAACATTAACACTCATTATATTCTTAGTTCCTACTTCAACAGATATACTTTCCTTAGGATAAGCTACTGCTTCCTCTAAGAATTCAGAGCTCATTACAGCACTTGCCATAACGAAATCTTTAAATGAACCTTCAAGTTCTTTTTCTACTGACTTTCTAAGTTCATTATTATATTTAACAAGATTAATAAATTGTCTCATTAGCTCATCTTGCTTATCCTTAAGAAGTTTGTGTCCTCTTGTAGCTGTAGTTAGTCTTTTCTTCAGCTTTGTGAGTTCCATTCTAGTAGGATTGACATTTAATCTTGCCATATTCTACTCTTCCTCTCTTAGCATATACTTTTCAAGATATTCATCTCTAATTCTCTTAAGCTCTGTCTTTGGAAGAATCTTAAGTAATTTCCATCCTAAGTTTAATGTTTCTTCTATTGTTCTATTAGTTTCAAATCCTTGAGAAACATATTCTTCTTCAAAAGCTTCAGCAAATTTAGCAAATTTCTTATCTGTATCTGATAAAGCTGATTCTCCTAAGATAGCAGATAATTCTTTTGCTTGCTTACCTTGCGCATAAGCTGAGAATAATTGATTCATTGTATCTGCATGGTCTTCTCTTGTTTTTCCTTTACCTATACCTTTATCTTTAAGTCTTGATAGTGAAGGTAATACATCTATTGGAGGCATTACACCTTTTTTGTATAACTCTTTTGTAAGAATTATTTGCCCCTCTGTAATATACCCAGTTAAGTCTGGAATTGGATGCGTCTTATCTTCTTCTGGCATTGTAAGTATTGGAATTTGAGTTATAGATCCTTTTCTACCTCTAATTCTTCCTGCTCTTTCATATAATGTAGAAAGGTCAGTATATAGATATCCTGGATATCCTCTTCTTCCTGGTACTTCTTTTCTTGCAGCTGATACTTCTCTTAAAGCTTCTGCATAGTTTGTTATATCAGTCATAATTACAAGAACGTGCATGTCTTTTTCATATGCTAAGAATTCAGCAGCTGTTAATGCCATTCTTGGAGTAGCTATTCTCTCGATAGCTGGGTCAGATGCTAAGTTCATAAATAGAACTGCATTATCTATTGCACCAGTCTTTTTAAATTCATCTACGAAGAATTGAGATTCTTCGAAAGTTATACCTATAGCTGCAAATACAACAGCAAAGTTAGAATCTGAATTTAAAACCTTCGCTTGTCTTGCTATTTGAGCAGCTAATTGCGCATGTGGAAGACCTGCTGCTGAGAACACTGGTAACTTTTGTCCTCTAACAAGAGTATTTAATCCATCTATAGCAGATATTCCTGTTTGAATAAATTCAGCTGGAAAATCTCTTGATACTGGATTTATAGCTTCACCATTTATATCTTTATAAGCTTCTGGAATAATCTTTGGTCCTTTGTCTATAGGGTTACCCATACCATCGAATACTCTTCCTAACATATCTTCAGATACCCCTAGTTGAAGAGGCTTTCCTAAGAATTTTACTTTTGTACCCTTTAGGTTTATCCCTGAAGAACCTTCAAATAACTGAACCATAGCTCTAGATCCATTTACCTCAAGAACTTTACCTCTTCTTTTTTCGCCAGTTTGTATTTCAACTTCTACTAGCTCATCAAACTTTACACCGCTAACTCCTTCAACAACCATCAAAGGCCCTACAACTTCGGTTACAGTTCTGTATTCTCTAAGCATTTAGAACCCCTCCTTCGCGTATCAAATCATCAATAGCAATCTTAAGCTCTTCTGCAATTTCATCTGTTCTATTTATATCATCTTCATGAATATACTTAGCTCTTGCTATTTTATCTCTTACTTCTAATTCTAAAATTTTATTTAAGTATACTCCAGCTTCAAGGGCTCTTTCCGCTTCTTTCTTAAATAATAAAACTAATTTTAACATTCTATATTGCTTTTCTAGTGAAGTATACGTATCAATTTCATGGAAACTATTTTGTTGTAAATAGTCTTCTCTTATTGACTTAGCAACTTCTAACTTTAATCTATCTTTTTCAGATAAAGCATCTATACCTACTAATCTAACTATTTCATCAAGGCTAGCTTCTTCTTGTAATAAAGCCATAGCTTCCATTCTTAATTCTGACCAGTCTTCAGCAACTTCTTTATTAAAGTAAGCATCTATAGTATCTGCATATAAAGAATAAGATGATAACCAGTTTATTGCTGGGAAGTGTCTCTTATATGCTAATTGAGCATCTAATCCCCAGAATACCTTAACTATTCTTAAAGTTGATTGTGTAACTGGTTCTGAAAGGTCTCCACCTGGAGGTGATACTGCTCCTATTGCAGTTACTGATCCTTCTCTTCCATCTTTACCTAAGCAAATAACCTTACCAGCTCTTTCATAGTATTCAGCAAGTCTTGATCCTAAGTATGCAGGGTATCCTTCATCTCCTGGCATTTCTTCAAGTCTACCAGACATTTCTCTTAATGCTTCTGCCCATCTTGATGTTGAATCAGCCATTATTGATACTGAATATCCCATATCTCTAAAGTATTCAGCTATAGTTATACCTGTATATATTGAAGCTTCTCTAGCTGCAACTGGCATATTTGAAGTATTAGCTATAAGAACTGTTCTTTTCATTAAGCTTTCCCCAGTTTTAGGGTCAATAAGTTCTGGGAATTCATTAAGAACGTCTGTCATCTCATTTCCACGTTCTCCACATCCAACATAAACAACAATTTCAGCATCTCCCCATTTTGCAATTTGGTGTTGAGTAACTGTCTTACCTGCTCCGAAAGGCCCTGGTACTGCAGCTGCTCCACCCTTTGCTACAGGGAAGAATGTATCTATAACTCTTTGTCCTGTTGTCATTGGAACTGTTGGTTTTAATTTTGTTTCATATGGTCTACCTTTTCTTGCAGGCCATTTTTGCATCATAGTAAGTTCTTTATCCCCTTTTTCAGTTTCTAATACACAAACTGTATCAACAACTGTAAACTCACCTGATTTTATTTCTTTAACTTTACCACTTACTCCATATGGAACCATTATCTTATGTAATACAACTGTAGTTTCTTGAACTGTACCAATTATATCTCCTGCTGATACTTCATCTCCAATTTGAACAGTAGGTTTAAAGTCCCATACTCTTTCTCTGTTTAATGAATTAACTGAAATTCCCTTTGATAAGAAAGGTGAATTCGCAGCTTTTTCAAAAGCATCTAATGGTCTTTGAATTCCATCAAACATTGATTCAATAAGTCCTGGTCCTAACTCTAAGCTTAAAGGCTCTCCAGTTGTTACAACTGGGTCACCAGTACCTATACCTGTTGTTTCTTCGTAAACTTGGATAGATGCCTTATCTCCTCTCATCTCGATAATTTCTCCGATAAGACCTTTTTCTCCAACTTTAACCATATCATATATATTAGCTTCATCCATTCCTTCAGCTACAACTAAAGGACCTGAAACTTTAATTATCTTTCCAGTCTTCAACACTCTAACCTGCCTTCCTATAATATATTGACTCCTACAGCTTTCTCCACTGAATCACTTATTCTCTTTGAACCTATATTTAAAGTTCCTTGATTGCTTGGAATTAATATTACAGCAGGAAGTACTTGTTTATTATAACGCTCTATTGTTTCTTCTATTGTAACTGCAACTTGTTCTGTTATAAATATAACTGCGTAATCATTCATAGCCATCTTATCTACTGCTATTCTAGCTTCATCTGCATCAACAACTGGAAATACATCTATTCCTAATGCTTTAAAAGCTAAAACCGAGTCCTTATCTCCAACTACTCCAATTTTCTTATACATAACTATCACGCAGCCTTTCTCTTATTACTTCCTGAGAAATATTATTAAGCTTACCTACCATAATAATTCTAATAATTTTAATCTCTGTTTCTTTTGCATAGATATATGATAATATTCTATCTGGTCCAAAAGTAACTAATCTAGCACCCTTCATTAAATCCATAATATAATTATCACTTAATTTTTCTAAAAGACTTGCAGAGTTAGATTCCTTAAAGTTTTCTATTCCTTCTTTTATAATATCTGAGTATATTGTAGTGCTTAACTTAGTTATTATATTTTCAGGAGTTTCATTTATAATTGATATTAAAGTATCTTTATCAATAGCTCCACCAGAAATTAATACTTTTGATGCAAATTCTCTTCCTTGCCCTTGCTTCTTAAGTCTAATTAAAGTTCTAATATTAGTTAGATCGATTGTTGCCAAAACAAGTTTATCAGTAAATTTATAGTCTAATTTTTTCTTTATATCTTGCATTTCATCAAACATATATCTGTCTACAATAATATCGATTTTTTGTGGATCTTTATTTTCTTCAAAATCTTTTACAACTTCAATAACAGCTTTTTTAGTATATCCTTTTAAATCATCAAAGTTATCTAAATCAATTATACTTTTTAATTCCTTTAAATCTTCTATCCCTAAATCTATTAAAAGATTAGATAAATCCTTTGAAAGAAACTTTCCTTTTAGTAATACTTTTAAGTTATGATATCTATATTTTACGCTCATTAAATCTACTACGTCTTTAACTGGACAAAGTTCATACATTAATTCGTAAACTCTCTTTAATTCATAAGATAAAATATTTTCATAATCATTAACTCTTTTTGCTTTACTTAATATATTAGAATATTCCGTTTCATTAAGAATTTTTAAAGCTTCTTCTGCTGAAGGTGCTTCGATCATTCTTTCAATTTTAGTTCTATCAAGGAGTCTTGTTTCAAATACCCAAATTCTTGAAAGAGCTTGAGTAAACTGCATTACATCCATAGTTACCCTCCTTAACTAAATAACACCTTTGCAACTTCAAATTCTAATTCATCTCTTAATGAGCTTATTAAAGCTTCATATGTGTTATTAATTTCTATACCATTCTTTTCTAATATAAATCCACCTCTAAAACTTCCTTCTTTCTTAAGAAGTCTTATTTCACCCTTAAGTCCTTTATCTTTTAATTCAGCATTTAATGAATCCATAAATTCTAATCCAATCACCTTTAATCCCTCATGGTTTAAAACTAAGTTCTCATCACCTTCTATATCCATAGAGAGAATACTTCTTCTAATAAAGTTACTTAATTCGTCTGCAGATAACGTACATAATTTATTTAAAGCTTCATCAAAAACATCATCTATTACTGATTGTTTTTGAGCTAACTTATCATTTCTTACTTTTAATTTTGCTGAAGAAATTATTCTATCTTTTTTAGATTTTCCTTCTTGCTCAGCCTTAGATAATATTTCATCTTCTAAAGCTTTTGCACTATTAACTCTCTTAGAAATTATTTTATTCTTCTCATCCTCTGAAGCAGCTAAAATACTATCCCTTTCTACTTCAGCATCCTTTAGGATCTTAGAAGTAATATTCTTCACATCTGACATAGTTTTATATCTCCAATCCTAGAATGTTTTCATAACTAACATAAATGAAATAACGAATCCTAATAATGCATATGTTTCAACCATAGCTGATAATATAATACCTTTAGTATTATGTTCTGGTCTCTTAGCTAATATTTGAATACCAGCTGCTGCAACTCTACCTTGAGCTATAGCTGAGAAATATCCTGCTAAAGCAATTGGAAGACAAGCTCCAAAAATATATAATCCTTGAGAAAGTGTCATACCACTTGATAATTTAGTAAATGCTAGAAATCCAACAACGAAACCGTATAAACCTTGAGTACCTGGTAATAGTTCTAGAACTAATGCTTTACCAAACTTTTCTGGTTCTTCTGTTACAAGTCCTGTAGCTGCTTCCCCTACTAATCCAACACCTTTTGCTGATCCTATTCCTGATAATCCAACTGCTAAAGCAATACCTAAAGCCGCGAAGATTATTCCCCCACTATTTTCCATTAAAAATTGTATCCATGTCATATTATTCATTTTTTATTCCTCCTAATTATTCTTTAAATTAATATATCTTTCTGATGATTTAAATGGAGTAAATGGCTTTCCTCCACCTTCGTAGAATTTTGAAAAATATTCTACATATTGTAATCTTGCTGTATGAACATATGCTCCTAATAATCCCAATAATAAATTAAATATGTGAGCTAAAACAAAAATTATTGGACCTATTATTATAGCTACTATGCCTTGTGGTAATTGTGCAATAAGCATATTTAATGCTCCTGCAATACTTCCACCAGCTAAACCTAAAGCCATAAGTCTTGTATATGAAACTAAATCTGATACATACCCAGTAATTCCATATAATGCATATAGGCCTTGGCCAATTTGTGCTCCCTTAGTTTTCTCAGTTCTACCACCAGTTAAAACTATAATTACAGCACCAACTATTAATCCACCTATACTTATATATTTCATAATCGGTGGCCATTTTAGCATGATACTTCCTGCTAATAATCCTATTGATACTAACGTTATAATCCATGCTCCTGCATCATAAAATGCATCTTTTTTCTTACCATCTTTTATAAGAACATATGCCTTTATACCAAGTCCAAAGAATATTTGAATTACTCCTAAAACTATTGACATCCCTAATATTGTATTAATATCTCTTGAAGGATCTATAAGCCCTGGTATTTTTACTGCATCTCCAAAGAACGAACCATAGATTAATCCAAAAAAGATAGTTGGAAAACTTAAATAGAAAAAGAATCTTGCAAAATCTTCATTTTTCTTTGTAAGTTTTATAAATTTCATTGCACAAAATGCTACAATAAGCATTACAATTCCATATCCTGCATCTGCTACCATCATCCCAAAAAACACTAGATAAAAAGGTACAAGCAATGGTGTTGGGTCTACCTCATTATATTTTGGATAACTATACATTTCTGTAACAGATTCAAATGTTCTACTTAACTTATGATTACTAAGTTTTATAGGCACATCATCTATTTCTTCTTCTTTTACATCCTCAAAAGTTATATAATAATCATCTTTTAATTGTTCATTACATATTTCTTTTAATTTTTCGTTATCTTCAACAGGACACCACCCCTGAATTGTTATAGTGTTATTTGTCTTTAAGAAATTAGTAGATACAGTTTTTCTTCCTAACTTGTTAGAATAATAATCATATACTAACTTTAAGGTTTTATTTTCATCTTCTAAAGAAGATATCTCTTCTTTTACGAAGAATATTTCTGATTTTATCTCTTCAATTTCTGCTGTATAGTCCATAACTAATTTTTGTGGACTATCTTTATGTTCTGTTTTAAACGGGCTAAATCCATACCCTCTAATAGTACTTAATACTTCATCTTCTTTTTCTTTGTTTGCTATTACTAGTATGTTCGTACCATTTGAATTCCTTGATATAATCTCAACATATGAATCTTGTAACTCTTCAAGTAATTTTTCTTCATATTGTTTAGCAATACTACCTAAAAAGTAAGAAGTCTTTTTTAACTCTTCTAAAGCTTTGAATGGAATATCAAGTGGTTGCCATGGAGTTAATATGTCTATTTCACCTTGAAGCTTAACTATTTTATTTTCTAATGATGTTAGCTTCTCTTCCTCTTTCTTCACCTTAGTATAAATATCAAGCCAATTAGATGATTCTACTTTTTTATCTAATTCATCGATAGTTACATACTCTTTATCATCTTCAAGAGCCTTAATTCCTGACTTTTTAGGCATATAGCTATTTAAAAATTCAAGAGCGAATTTAGCTTTTGATAAATTTTCCTCTAGCTCTGCACTTTCTGGACTAATCTCATCTTTCGCAAGATCTTGTAACTCCTCATTTTTCTCCAAGATATTTTCATCTTGTAAATTTATGAATTCAACTTTTGAAAATTCCTGTAGTTTACGAAGAAGTTCTTCTTTATGAGATTTAAAAGTTAGCAAAGTGAATTTATTCATCTTAACTATTGCCATAACTCTTCACTATCCTCTCAACAACTATATTTACAGCATTTTCTTTAACATCATTAGCTACATTTTTAATAGCATAAACTTCCTTTTCACCTTTTTCTAATATAGGCTTAGCTTCAAAATTTCCTTCTTCAATAGCAAGATTTATTATCTCATCTGCTTTTGCTCTAGCTTCTTTTAGAATTTCATTATACTTAGAATCAGCTTCACTTTTAGCTTTTTGAATCATCTCTGCTGCATTTTTCTTTGCTTCATTGATCATCTCATCAGCTTTTTGTTCTGCATTCTTTATTTCCTTAATTGCTTCTAACGCCAAAATCTCACCACCTTTTATTAACTTCTAATGATATAAATATTAATACTTTATATAGTATTAATTACTTTTTATTATCTATAATTATACACTGTTTTCTTTATTAATCAACTAACTTTTACCAAAGAAATTATTCTAATAATTTAAATTATATAACAAGTAAACGATTAATACTCTCTTTTTTATCTATAAACCGCTATATTTTATCCGTTATATCTAAATTTCCACCATTATATCCAAAAATATAATAAGTATTTTTATTAATTATTTTTTTATGTTTTATAAACTCTTTTATGTCTATACAGAAATTTTCAATATAGTTTTCTTTGAACGAATACTCATCTCTTAGCTTATCTTTTATCTCTCTTTCTTCCTCCCTAGTCATTCTATTTTCTAAAAACTCTGGCATACCTCTTCTTTTATTAAAAGTAAGATAATCGTATTTTATTATGTCTCTTAAAATAGTATTATCATCTTTTAATACTTCGTTATTAAATTCTAGGAACACTTTATAGTATTCGCTATTTCCTATATTTCTATTAAAATAATCCTTCATTTCGAAAAACTCTCCTAATCTTAAGAAGAAGTCAAAAGGCGTTTCAAACTTATCTACAAAGAAATTAATTATATTATTAAATTTTTGTGAATTATAATATTTATCTACCATATGCTCAACTTTTTTAAGAACTAATAATTCATCATAAGAAATATCTTTTGTAGAAAGAATTTCATAAGGTGGATATGGTGAATATTTCATATCATAAAGCTCTGCTTCTTCTCTCATCGAAGAACCTCTAAGCAATTTTAGAAACCCTAGTTGTATTTCTTCAGGCCCTATACTATATACGTCATTAAAAGATTTTTTAAAAGATGTATAGTCCTCTCCTGGAAGCCCTGCAATTAAATCTAAATGCTGCTTTATATTTTTTATTGCTAAAAGTTCTAATACTTTTTCTTTTATATCACTAAAATTTACAAATCTATTAATTTGTCTCAAGACATCATCATTAGTAGTTTGAACTCCAACTTCAAATTGGAATCTATCTTTAGGTGCCTTTCTTAAAATCTCTAATTCTTGTGGTTTTAATATATCTGCTGAAATTTCAAAGTGGAATTGAGTTTTAGTATCACTATTTATTAAAAACTCCCAAATAGCTGTAGAAAATTTAAAATTGCAGTTAAAAGTTCTATCAACAAACTTTACTAGTCTAACTTTTTTATCTATAAAAAATTGTAATTCTCTCTTTACTCTTTCTATATCTAAGAATCTAACTCCATGAGTTGTAGATGATAAACAATATTTGCAATTAAACGGACAACCTCTAGATGCTTCATAATATACTATTTTATTATCTAAATTTTCATCTTCTTTATACGGAAACACTATTTCATCCATATTCATAAGAGGTCTATTTCCATTAAATATAACTTCATTACCTTTTTTAAAGTATAATCCTCTAATAGATTCTAAATCTTTATTACCTAATTTATACTCTACAAACTCTCTAAATGTTTTTTCACCTTCACCTTGAATAATATAATCTCCATTTAACTCCTTTAAAATATTTAGACTATCATAAGAAACTTCTGGTCCTCCATATAGAATTTCTATATCCTTATCTACTAATTTTATTAAGTTAGATAGTCTAGTAACCATCTCTATATTCCATATATAAGTTGAAAATGCTACAACATTCGGTTTTTCTTTAATTATCTCCTCTAGTATCTTTTCATCTCTATCATTTATAGAGAATTCTCTTATAGAACATTCATAAGATAAATCCTCCGTAAATGCTTTTAAGTATCTAACAGCTAAATTGCTATGAATAAACTTTGAGTTTATAGCTGTAAGTAAAATCTTCATATTTCTTCTTCCTTTCTCTTGGGCTATAGTTTTTTACCTTTTACAAAGTAAATATCTTCCCATATTTTTTCTTCTGTAATCTTATAGTTGGGCTCTAATAGCTTTTTTGTATCTTCTAAGTTTGACTTAGACATTATATTTAAGTTTTTAAACTCAAATTCTTTAATCTTTTCTGATGGTAATACAGCTCTTATCTTATTATTAAAGACTTTTCCTATCTCTTTATTAATATCCCATATATAAATATTACCACCCTTTTTAACAAACCTTGTCACATCCTCAATAAGTTTAGCCCTACCACCTTCTCTCCAAATATCGCTTAGATAAAAGAATATTGTACACGTATCATATCCCTCTGATAACAATATATCTTTATTATTATCTTCTACATAATCTATTGCTAATTCATCAAAGACCTCTTTAGATAGGTTGTAAATTACTCCATAACTTTCTCCAACATCTAAAATATCTCCTTCAAGAATTACATCAGATAAATTTAATATTATTGTTTTACCCATAATTTCTCATCCCCTTTAAAACAATTTTACTATAAGTGAAAATCTAAATCTAGGATTTAGTTTATTGTATATTTTTTAAATGAAAAGAACTAGCCTTATTTACTAGTTCTTTTTATACTTCTTATTATATTTCAATACTTCTGCTATTATTAAAGCTATAATGAAAACAATAATAAATCCCCATATTATTATTGGTAATTTAAATATAGTTTTATTACCTGTACTTTCTAACTTATATAAAACACCTACTTTACTATCTAAAACATATATACCATCTTTATAACACCTTATCACTTCAACCTTACTATTATCGCCTAAATCAACAATTTTATTTGCTACATTGTTTTTTCCTAAAGAGTATAAATAGTTTTCCTTATTATCAGCAAAAACAATTACATCTTGTCCTAATATATTACCTTCCCTATCTACTGCTAGTCCTTTTAAAGAAGATAAATTATAATGCTGATATATTGGCCCATAAGGAGTTTTTGTTGGTGGATTACTAATAACTGGTTCTAATTTATTTGTACCATCTGAAAATTTCGGTGATGTAATTGAATCTCCTCCACTATAATCAGGCCATCCGTACCATGCATTTTCTTTTATTTCATAAATATAATCTTTATCATCTTTAACAGCCCTACTTCCTTTATCTTCCATTCCACCTACTATAGCTATTATCTTCCCCTCATTATTAAAATCTAATCCTTCAATGTTTCTAATTCCGGTAGCAAAGGTACTTATCTTGCCTGATGTAAAATCATACGATAAAATAGTTCCATTACTTATTATTCCTTCCTTCACCTTTTCTCCACTCTTATTTTGTATTCCATATTCTACAAAAGCTCCAGTGTTGTTATCTCCATAGTTTTCACCTGATAAAATCCATTCGAAAGATGGCACATCACAATCTGTACTATCTTTATCTAATATTCCTGAATTTGTATTTGTTCCTATAGTTATATAAAGAATATCATCTTCTATTAATAATTTTGTATACTTATTTTCACCTAAATTAGGCAGATCTTTTATAAGTTCCAATATTTCATCATTTTCATAATTGTACTTAACTATATCTCTTCCTGTAGCAAGTATTATTTCATTTTTGTAAATAACCATATCGTAAATATTAAAATCTTTTTTCTTTATTAAAGTTTCTTCTTTATTATCTTCTTTTATAATTTTCAAAGAATCACTAAATGCTATGTATAAATTGCCATTTTCATCAAAGTCAAAACTTTTTGCATCTTTTATTCCTTTATTATTTATACTCCATCCAATATTTTTATTTATTATGTCTATAGTATATTTATTATTTATTTCGTAAATTCCAAAAGATATGGATACAACAAGTGTTGAAAATACTAAAAACTTCAAAAATCTTTTCATAATATCTCACTCCCTCTCTAATTAATTTATATTTAGTTACCTATATAAATTATTACTTAAATTTCACTTTAAATTAATTTTACTTAATAAAAAATTCTTAAGCATCACCTAAATTTCTAAAATAATAAAAGAAACTGCCTACTAAAAAACAGTTTCTTTTTTCTTCATTTTTTATTTACTTTTATCTTTATAATGAGTATGCAAAAGTTTATGAGCTTTTTCACTATTTGGTTCACCTAAATACTCATCATAAAGTCTTAATATTTCGTGGTTTTTATGAGATTTTCTAAGCTTCTTATCTTTATCTTCTTTATATAAAGCTTCCATTCTCTTCTTCAATATATCTCTGTTTGCTCTAATAAATGGTTGCCCACCACCATCTATACAACCACCAGGACATGCCATTATTTCTATAAAATCATACTTGTTCTTACCTTCTTCAATATCATCCATTATCTTTTTAGCATTACCTAATGAATTAACTACAGCTATACTAACATTTTTATCTCCAATTTTTATTTTAGCTTCTTTAATACCATCTAACCCTCTAATATTATCAAAATCTATTCTATATAACTCTTCACCAGTTATCCATTCATAAGCAGTTCTTAATGCTGCCTCCATTACTCCTCCTGATGTTCCGAAAATAACTCCTGCACCTGTAGATTCTCCTAAAGGATTATCAAATTCCTCTTCCTTCATATTTCTAAGATCCATTCCAGCTTCTTTTATCATCTTTGCTAATTCTCTAGTAGTGATAACTATATCAATATCTTGTATACCATCTCTTCCCATCTCTTCTCTTGATGCTTCATATTTTTTAGCAGTACACGGCATTACTGATACTACTACTATCTTTTCTACTGGAATCCCTAATTTTTCTGCTAAATATGTCTTAGCTATAGCACCAAACATTTGTTGTGGTGATTTACACGTTGATGGTAAACTTAGATGATCAGGGTAATTCTTTTCTATAAAATTTATCCATCCTGGACAACAACTAGTAATCATAGGTAAGTTTTCACCTTTAGTCACTCTGTCAATAAACTCTTTAGCCTCTTCCATTATAGTTAAGTCTGCTGCAAAATTTGTATCAAAAACCTTTTTAAATCCTAAAGCTTTTAAAGCTCCTACCATAAGTTTTGTTACAGATGTTCCTGGTTTCATTCCAAATTCTTCACCTAATGCAGCTCTTACTGCCGGTGCTGTACTTACTATAACATATTTATCAGCATCACTTAATGCATCCCATACTCTATCATAGTCATAAACTTCCCTTAAAGCTCCTGTTGGACATACTGAAACACATTGCCCACAATAAGTACATTCAGTTTCACTTAATGGTTTTGAGAAAAATGTAGATATAGTAGTATCAAATCCTCTATCTATAGGAGTTAAAGCATGAACTTTTTGGATATCGTTACATACAGTTACACACCTTCTACATAATATGCACTTCTCCATATCTTTTACTATCGCTGGTGAAGAATAATCTCTACCATAGGTATTTCTTTCACCTTCATATTTTATTTCATATACACCTAAATCTGCAGCCATCTTTTGAAGCTCACATTTTAAATTTTTTTCACATTTTAAACAATCCATAGGATGATTTGAAAGTAATAATCCTACAATATTTCTTCTTGCTTGAATCGCTCTTGGTGTATTTGTCTTTATTACCATCCCATCAAATACAGGAGTCGAACATGCTGGTGCTAAATTTTTTCTTCCTTCAACCTCTACAACGCAAACCCTACAAGTACCTTTACAATTCTCACTTTTACCATCTTGCATATACATATGACAAAGTGTTGGTATTTCTATATTCATCTGCTCCGCAACTTTTAATATCATAGAACCATCTTCAACTAAAATATTCTTACCATTTATATTTACTGATACCATATTCATACTAACACCTCCTATTCTCTAACTATTGCTTTAAATGGACATATAGCCTCACAAGCACCACATTTAATACATTTATTTTGATCTATAACATGCTTTTCTCTTGGTTTTCCTTTTATACAGCCAGCTGGACATCCTTTTGCACATTTAGTACAGCCAAAGCACTTATCAGTAATTCTATATTTTAATAATTTCTTACAAATTCCTGAATAGCATTTATGCTCTTTAACGTGTGCCTCATATTCATCCATAAAATATTTCATAGTCGATATTATTGGATTTGCTGCAGTTTGACCAAGGCCACAAAGTGCAGTATCTTTTATTGATTCAGATAAAACTTGAAGTTTTTTCAAATCTACTAGTGTAGCTTTTCCTTCAGTTATCTTTTGCAACATTTCAAGTAATCTCTTACATCCTACTCTACAAGGTGTACATTTTCCACAGCTCTCATCTACTATAAACTCCATATAGAACTTAGCTATATCTACCATACAGTTATCTTCATCCATTACTATCATTCCACCTGATCCCATCATAGATCCAATATTTAGCAATGAATCGTAATCTATTGGAACATCTAATAATTCAGCTGGAATACATCCTCCAGATGGTCCACCTGTTTGAACTGCTTTTAGCTTTTTACCATCTTTTACACCTTCACCTATTTCATAAATGATTTCTCTTAATGTAATTCCCATAGGAACTTCTACAAGCCCAACATTATTAATCTTTCCTGCTAAAGCAAAAACCTTAGTCCCTTTTGATTTTTCTGTTCCTATAGAACTATACCAATCAGCCCCTCTATTAATTATTGCTGGAATATTTGCAAATGTCTCTACGTTATTAACTGATGTTGGCTTACTCCATAGTCCAGATACTGCTGGGAATGGTGGTTTATTAGTTGGCTCTCCTCTTGACCCTTCTATTGATTTTATAAGAGCTGTTTCTTCTCCACATACAAATGCTCCTGCCCCATATTTTATTTCTATATCAAAATTAAACCCTGAATTTAAAATATTTTCACCTAAAAGACCAACTTCTTTTGCTTGCTTTATAGCAATTAATAATCTACTTACTGCCAAAGGATATTCTGCTCTAATATAAATATATCCATTAGAAGCTCCTATAGAATATCCTGCTATTGCCATAGCTTCTAAAACTGAGTGAGGATCTCCTTCTAATATAGATCTATCCATAAATGCACCTGGATCTCCCTCATCTGCATTACAAATTATATACTTAACATCGCTCTTACTTTCACGTGCAAACTTCCACTTAACTCCTGTTGGGAATCCTCCGCCCCCTCTTCCTCTTAATCCTGATTTAGTTATTTCATTAATAACTTCAATAGGTTCATAATTCTTAAGGACATTTCCTAATGCCTTATATCCCTCTACTGCAATATACTCTTTTATATTTTCTGGATCTATAACCCCACAATTTCTTAAAGCTATTCTCATCTGCTTTTTATAAAAAGGTATATTATGCTGTGATTTTATTTTTATATTTTCACTTGGATCAGTAAATAATAATCTTTCTACAACATTTCCATCAATAATATGATTTTTAATTATATCTTCAGCATCTTCTGGAGTTACTTGAACATAGAAAGTATCATCTGGTTCTATTTTGACTATAGGGCCTTTAGCGCAAAATCCAAAGCATCCTGCCATAATAACTTTTACCTTATCTTTTAAACTATATTTGTCAATAAACTTATTTAATTCACTCAAAATTTTATCTGCATTAGCTGATTTACATCCAGTCCCTCCACAAATAAGTATATGTTTTTCTCCGTTATCATTTACGCAACTTTTATCTACTCTTAAATTTATATACTTTTTATATTTTTCAGCTTTATCTAATAACTCCTCATAAGATGAAATTTTTCTCATATTAAACCTCCAAACGTTTATGTTCGTTTATAACTTCTTCAACATTTTTCTTAGTAAAATGTCCATAAACCCTATTATTTACCATAACTACTGGTGCAAGTCCACAAGCCCCTACACATCTTAATGTATCTAGAGTAAATAATCCATCTTCAGTAGTTTCACCTACTTCGATATTGAGGTTCTTTTTAAACTCCTCTATTATCTCTCCAGCGCCTCTAACAAAGCAAGCTGTTCCAGCACATACATTTATTACATATTTACCTTTTGGTTCAGTAGTAAAAAATGAATAAAACGTAATTACTCCATAAACTTTTGATACTGGTACCCCTAACTTTTCTGATACAAATAACTGTACCTCTTCTCCTAAGTATCCAAACAATTCTTGTGCTTTGTGAAGTACTGCTATTAAGTCATTCTCCTTTAAATCATTTTTTTCAATATAATCGCCTAACTCATTAAATTTTTCTTTGTTAACATTAGAAATACACATACTTTTTGCCTCCCTTCATTATTATAAATTTAATATACGTTAATTTTATCACAATACAGTATATATTTTCCAGTTATTGTAACAATTTTCTTAATATTTTGAATAATATTATTATTTTTTCTATTAAAGAAACTCTATATATAACATAATTATTATTTTTTCAGAATATGTATTAAGGAAACTCACTACTCATATTTGTTTATAGACATAATTTCACTTTAAACAAATCTTAGATTTTGAGTTTCGTTTAATGTAAATCGAAGAGGTGAATTAATTGGAAAAAGATAATTTCTTTAAAAATTCGTTTTTCTTAACAGCAGCAAATATCACAACTGGTATCTTAGGATTTATATTCTCCATATATTTATCCAAGTTGATAGGTCCAGAAGGTATAGGACTATATGGGCTAGTAATGCCTATATACAATTTATTTATAAGCCTTATGACAGCTGGAATTATAGCTGCTATTTCTCAAAGAGCTGCCATATATACTTCTAAAAGAGAATATAATAACCTTTTTAAAACTATAAATACTGTAGCTTTTTTTAATATTATCTGGTCGGTAGCAATAGGTGTTTTAGTTTTTATATTAGCTCCATACATAAGTGAATACGGTGTTAAAGATATGAGAACATTAAATGCTATAAGAGTAACTTGTCCTGCAATGGTATTTATAGCCTTATCTAATATACTAAAAGGCTTTTTTTATGGTACATCAAAAATCACAGTTCCTGCATTTATAGATATATTAGAAAAAGCTATGAGAATAATAACAATTGCCTTACTTATATTTATATTTAAAGCTAATACACTATCATCTTTAGTTACCCTTGCTTATGTTTCATTAGCTATTGGAGAACTTCAAAGCCTTTTATTACTTTACGCTTATTATAAGCACATAGTAAAAAAGATTCCGCCTTCTTATGAAAAGCCTGAGCGCAAAGCTCAATTACTTTTTAATGTTTTAGCAGTATCATTCCCATTATGTTTAAATGGATTTATGGGAAATATATTTTCAGCTATGTCTACTTTAGTAGTTCCACGAAGGCTTGTATCAATTGGACTTGAATATTCAACTGCAATTGCTATGATAGGTAAGTTTAATGGTATGGCGTTAACAATAGTTACTTTTCCACTTATAGTTGTTAATTCTATTAGTACGCTTTTAATGCCTGACCTTTCTGAAACTTTAAGCAAAGGTGAATATTATAGTGCATCAGTTAGAATACGTAAAGTTTTGAAAATTGCTTTTTTACTTGGTATTGCTACTTGTATAATTTGTCTACTTATTCCTGACTCTTTAGGAAAAATGTTTTACGGTAGAGATGACTTAGGTTTGTATATTAAAGTTTGTGCTTTATCTGCTCCATTATTTTTTACTTCAAGTACTATGTTTGGAATTCTAAATGGATTAAATAGGCAAAGCATAATATTAAGAAATTCTCTTATAACTTCTTCAATAGAACTTATTTCTTTATATATACTTACAGGGATAAAAAGTATAAATGTATTTTCAACTGCTATAACTCTATTTATTACATCTATTATAAGTTTAATAATAAATCTACATGAAATAAAAAAACATATAGATATATCATTATCATCTATAAATATTATAATTTTTTCACTTATTGGTCTACTAACTTACCTTCTTTTAAGATTATTAACTAACACAATATTAAGTGATTTATTTATAGTTAAAAATATTATAATTATTATACTAACATTCGGATTATTTGCATACTTTAGTGGCTTTGGAATAGAGGAAGAGTAAATTAATTAAAAGTTAATAGCTTAAGAACAAATCCAGCACTAGCTGGATTTTCTATTTTAAATAATAATCAAACAACATTTTAATTAGCTTTAGCGTATATAAATTTCATATGATACAATATAATTAATAATATTTTAAAGGAGATTTTATGCTTGGTTATATATTTATAGTTTTAATTATTGTTGCATTATTTATTTTAATTATTTATGCAAACAAATTATGTAAAATAGTAATTTATCCTAAGAAAAAAAGTTATGAAGATGGATATGAAAATCAAATAAAAAAATTAAACCTTGAAGACTTTTATAATAACTTAGAAAAGGAACACATAACACTAAAATCAGATTATGGTTATGATATTAAAGGAATATTTATTCCAAACTCTAATTCAAAGAAATGTATTATACTTTGCCATGGGATTACCGTAAATACAAACTATTCTGTTAAATATATAAAACCTTTTTATAATCGTGGATTCTCAGTTTTTATGTATGACCATAGAAATCATGGATTAAGTGGTGGAACCTATACTTCCATGGGATATTTTGAAAAGTATGACCTTAAAACTTGTGCTAATTTTCTTTTCAATAAATTAGGACCTGATATTAATTTAGGAGTATTAGGCGAGTCAATGGGAGCTGCTACTGTACTTCAATATTGTGCTATAGATAATAGAGTTTCTTTTTGTATTGAAGATTGCGGATACTCTGATGTTTTTGAATTATTTAAACATAGACTTAAAGAAGATTATAAAATAAACTTTTTACCTCTATTGTTTATAGCTGATATAATTATGAAAGTTAGGTATAAATGGAGTTTTAAATCCGCTTCTCCATTAACATATATAAAAAACATTGATATTCCAATACTCTTTATCCATGGTGATATGGATGATTATGTACCTACATATATGGTATATGATTTATTCAATTCAAAAACTACTGGATTTAAGGAGCTATATATTGCTAAAAATGCTAAACATGCAGAAGCTTTAACATCAAATCCAGATAAATACGATGAGATAATAGGAAATTTCCTTAAAAAAATTGATTTAATTTAATTTTGGATAAATAAAAAATCAGAATAAACCATTATATTTATTCTGATTTCTTATATTAAATTATATTTACATTATTTTATTGACGTTGTATTGAAGTTTCAACTTGAGAAGTTGTATCTTTAATGAATGTATCTATATCTTTTATACTTCCACTTACATATGCATCATACTTTTCTTGTATTATTGTTCTAGCTGATTGTGCATTATTAACTGCTGGAGTATAGTATGCATATTCTAAACTATTTTGAGCTACTGGATAAATCTTTGTAAATAATGCTTCTGGATCATTCAATGCATCCTTCATTATTTGAGTATCTGCTGCTGATTTACGTACTGGTAAATATCCTGTTGCTACTGCAAACTTAGCTGTATTTTCTGTATTTGTTGCATATTTTATAAATTCATAAGCTGCAAATTGTGCCTCTGGAGAAACATCACTTGTTACAAATAATGATGCCCCTTGTTGAATTACAGCTTTATCTTTTCCTTGGAATACAGGAACTTCTACTACACCAACTTCAAATGCTCCATCTGTTTTAATATGTGCTGCACCTGCTGATGAACCTTGGTACATTAATAACTTTTGATTTGAAAATGGTCCTGAAAGATATGTATCTTCACCAGGAATACGGAAATAACCTGAACCTACTTCGTCTTTATAATAGTTCATAAATGTTTTTACCCAATCATTATCAACATTTATTTTTCCATCAATAGTTACGAAATCCTTACCATCCATCTTTAAAGAAGAAATAAATGCATTGGAACTTGAGTCAAATCCAAATCCAACAACCCCTAATTCATCCTTACACTTTTTAGATATCTCAGCTAACTTTTCTACTGTTAAATCTTTCAAATCATCCATAGTATATCCTAACTTTTCTAGCATAGTTTTATTAACATATAAAACTTCAGTAGACTTAGTCATAGGAATACCATAAACAGCATCTTTACCCCATTGAGATACTTCGTCTATAAAAGTTTTATAGAAATCATTTTCTATATCACTTTTCATTCCTACAGTTGAATCGTTAACATATGGTGATAAATCTATTATTTTATTTTGATTTATTAAGCCGGTCGCTATATCTGGATATACATTTATTATTGCAGGTAAAGAATTTGATTGTGATGCTGTAATTACCTTTTTATTCAAATCTCCAATATTACCTTGATTTACTGCAGTAACAGTAATTCCCATATTATTGTTGCTATTAAAATCTTGTATTATTGAGTCTAGTACCTCTGCTTGTTTTCCATTTAAATAGTGCCACATTTCTATAGAAACAGGATTATTTAATTCTTTTACTATTTCAGCTGTAGCATTATTTTTTTTACCACATCCAACAAACATACCTACTCCTAAAGTAGCTGTTAAAATTGTAGCTAAAATTCTTTTGTTCATATTTTCACCTCTTAAAATTTATTTATCTTTAGTTTTTATTAAAGTTTATCCTTTAATACCTCCAATAGAAACTCCACTCATAATTTTTTTATGTAGGAAAATATATACTATAACTATTGGCATAGTAATTATTGTTGATGCAGCCATTAATAACTCATATTGATTTCCTGCATCAGACTGGAAGGCAGTTAGTCCATTTGCTAGTAATCTCATTTTTTCACTATTTGTTACAAGTAGTGGCCATAAAAAAGCATTCCAAGAATTAATACCTACTAAAATACAAATAGTTATAATTGATGGTTTTGCCATAGGAACTACAATTTTCCATAGAAACTTCCAATCACTTGCTCCATCAACTTTGGCTGCATAATATAATTGCTTTGGTATTTTAAAGAAAAACTCTCTAAGCATGTAAATATACAGTACATTTGCCATATATGGCACAAAGAGTGCTTGGTACGTATCAATCCATCCTAGAGCAGAAATAGTTTTAAAGTTTGTAACTATTAAAACTTCTCCTGGAATCATCATAGATGCTAAAAAGATTGAAAAAATCATATCTCTTCCAGGAAACTCTAAGTGCGAGAATGCAAATGCAGTTAAAATAGCTATTATTACTGTGCTAATAATACTTAAAATAGTAACTATAATTGTATTAAAGAAATATCTTGCAAAAGGTGCCATTTTTAAAGCAACACTATAATTATGCCACATTATTTTACTTGGAAATAATGTAGGAGGTGTTTGAATTACCTCAAAGGATGATTTTAATGATGATGCTATCATCCAATAAAAAGGAAATAAAGTTACTATAGCAAATAATATTAACACTAAATACTTTAATACTGAACCTAAACTATTCTTATTCATTATTTCACCTCCTAATAATGAATTTTATTTCTGGAAACAACTCTTTGAACCATTGTTACAGTCAATATTACTATCAATAATACGACTGCTGCTGCAAAAGCTAATGGAAAGTCTTGATCTCCATAGAATCTATCTATTATATATCTTACAACTGTAGATACAGCCCCATCTAAAGTTCGTCCTCCAAATAAAACATATACTTCAGTATAAACTTTAAATCCAGCTATCAAGCTTATCATATAAGTGTATGCTATTATAGGCGATACTAGTTTAACTGTTATCTCTCTAAATATGGTTCCCTTAGATGCCTGATCTAATTTAGCTGCTTGATAATACTGTGGATTTATGGATGCTATTCCTGTTGTTAGTATCAAAGTATTAAAAGCTAAGCTCTTCCATACTGCAAATATTATAAGCGCTGTCATAGCCCATTTAGGATTGCCTAACCAATTTATAGGATTTATACCTATAAAACTTAACAAGTAGTTTATTACTCCATATTCACTATTAAATAACCATGACCATACTATTCCTATTGCAACTAGAGATGTTACGTATGGTAAAAAATATATGCTTTGAAACATTCCTCTTATCTTTTCACTTTTCAAATTTACTAGTGTATTGGCTAATAGTAGTGAAATAACTACAGATATTATTGGTACTATAGCAGCATAAATAACAGTGTTAAATAAAGATGTTAAAAATCTCTTATCTGTAAATAGATATTTATAAGATCCAAATCCAAACTTAAAACCGCTTGCCTTAGTTTCATCAAAACTAAAAATTATAGTATTTATTATTGGATAAAACACAAAAACTCCTAGTATTATTAATGCTGGTAATAGATATAAATATCCCTTATAATTTTTCTTTAACATTTCTTTAAAAACTCCTCACTATCTAAATCAAAAACATAAGCTTTTCCCTCTTTAGGACGTATTCTTATCTTTTCTCCTTCTGCAATATCACAAGTGTTTTCAACCAGCATTTTATACGTATTCTCTCTATGTTTTAAAGTTAATAATCTTTCTCTTCCTAATATTTCTACAGTAATCACTTCAACTTCAAGTCCATCATCACATAATTCAAGATCCTCTGCCCTAAAACCTAAAGTAACTTTTTTCTTATTTTCTGGCAAATTACTTATTTTATGATTGTCTAAAAATGCTTCTCCATCTATAACATCAACATCTATAAAATTCATCTCTGGACTTCCTATAAAAGAAGCTACAAATTTATTTACCGGATTTAAGTATATCTCACTTGGAGTAGATACTTGCTGAATTGCTCCATCTTTCATAAGTACTATTTCATCTGATATACTCATCGCTTCTTCTTGATCATGAGTTACAAATATTGCAGTAACTCCTGTTTCCTTTTGTATTCTTCTAATCTCTTGCCTAGTTTCAACTCTTAACTTTGTATCTAAATTAGATAAAGGTTCATCTAAAAGCAATATATCTGGTTTTTTAGCAATTGCTCTTGCAATAGCTACTCTTTGTTGTTGACCTCCTGATAATTGAGCTGGCTTTCTATCTAAAAGGGCATCTATTTTTACTATCTTAGCCACTTCTATTACTCTATCTTCAGCCTTCTTCTTATCCCATTTTAAATTTTTCAGTGGAAACATTATATTTTCTCTTACTGTCATATGTGGATATAATGCATAATTTTGAAACACAAGTCCTATTCCCAATTTTTCTGGTTCTAATCCCGTTACATCTCTATCTCCAAAATATATTTTCCCTGAATGCACTTTATGAATTCCAGATATAGTAAATAAAGTTGTTGATTTACCTGATCCTGATGGTCCTAATAGCGAAACCAATTTTCCTTTTGGAATTTCCAAAGTAACATTATTTATAGCAGTAAAATCACCAAATTTCACTACAAGTTTATCTAATTTGATTCCCATTTTTTTCACCTCATCTTACGTTTACCCATAACAATAGGGTGTTTATTTTTTATCTTTTCTATTCACAATCTCTAAAATTAGTAAATAAAAAAAAGACAACTTATCCTCTTTAGTTTTAGTTGTCTTTTTAAAAATTATTTAATTTTTTTACGTAAAATTCTTGGCATAAGTTCATATAATCTTGGTGATATTAAATCTAAGTCTTCTTTTTTTAATCCTTGAAGAAGAATCATTGATATTAAATATACTAATCCACCTATTGCTACAGAAACAATAACTACTAAACCTATAGCAATTCTTCCACCTTCAAATATATTTACTAATCTTAAAAGTGGCCCTTTGCATAAAACTACTGCTACTCCCATAATTATTGATGATATTAGTGGAATCATCCCTTGTCTAATTATAGGAATTCTTATCTTAAATAACGTTTGAATTCTTTTATGATTTATTATAGCAGGTATTAAAAATGCAAATACTGTTCCTATTACTGCTCCAAAGATATTTATATCTTTTATTCCTACTAAAATAAAATTAACTACAAATTTTATTAAAATACCTATACTTGCTGTAGTTAATACTAAGTATAATTTATTAACACCTTGTAGTATAGTATTTTGTATTGATGTAATTGACATAAATATAAGTACTATCGATCCGTATGTAAGCATTTGATATCCATAAGAATCATTTAGTAAGAATAGAAAGATTTCTCTACTTAATACAGCAAGACCTACAGCTGCAGGAATAGTAATCAAATAAGTTAATCTATAAGAATAACTTATTTGGTTTTTAAGTTCTTTTCTATTCTTCTGAACATACGATGCAATTATTCTTGGGAAGATAGCTGTACATAATGCAGTAACAATAGTTAATGGTACATAAATCAATGTATTAAAATAATTTAAAGTACCAAATAACTCATCTACTCTCATTTGTTCAAATCCAGCTGCTAAAAGTCTACCTTTTACTATTATTGCATCTAATAATCCTGCAGAGTTTTGTACTGCTGCAAGCATAGTTATTGGTAATCCATACTGAATTAACTTTTTAATAATCCTCTTTCTGCTTATTCTCTTATTTTCTTCACTGTTTTTAACCGCGTCATCATAATAATTATTTTTATTAAAAATATAAATAATATAAACTATTGCTATTAGTGCCCCTATGGTTGTACCAACAGTTCCTCCAGCACTTCCCCATTCTAGACTAATATTCTTTAATAAAAATGCAAAAATCAAACTAAATACTACATTAAAAATCTGTTCAACAACTTGAGAAATTGCTATTTCCTTCATTGAATCTACACCTTGCATATATCCACGATATGCCGCAAGCATTGCAGATAATAATATAGTCGGTGCTAAAAACTTTAGTGATAGTGCAGATGAAGGTGAGTTCATTCCATTAGCAATACCATCTCCAAAGGCTATAAAAATAACCATAAATGCAAAGCCAAAAATAGCTAGATAATTTCTAGCTATTTTCATAGCATTATAGGCATCCTTATGGTATCCTAGAGCTTTTAATTCAGCAACTACCTTAGTTATAGCTGGCTGTGCTCCCATACTAGTTACAGCTAATATGAAAACAAAAGCACTATAACTACTAGAATATATACCATATCCTGCAGAACCTATTATTAAAGTTAAAAGTGGTATATATACAGCTGATAATACCTTCACTAGCACCCCTGCTAATGATAAGATTAAAAAACTTCGTCCCACTGACTTCTCTTCCATAACTTTCCCCTTTTATACTATATCGTAAATTTAAATACTTCGTTCTTTACCTTTTTAAACATTGGTGGAAGTGCTTCAACTATAGTCTTATTCTTTAAATATTCAAGTTTTCCTTCTCCGCCTCTAAATATAAGTTTATATGCATATAAAAATTGATAATTTAACCCGAACTTATTATCAAAATATGAATTTATCTTCTTATCTCCATATTTAAAATCTCCTATAATAGGATTTCCTAAATGTGAAAGATGAGCTCTTATCTGATGACTTCTACCAGTAATTAAATCTATCTCTAAAAGTGAGAATGCACCATTACTTTGTAGTGTTTTAACTTCCATAGATATTTCTTTAGTATTAGGCACTTGTTTATCATATACTTTAGATATATTTTCATTTTCATCCTTAGAAATATAACCTTTATATAATCCATCTTTTATTCTGCCTTTTACAAGAGCTTGGTAATATTTTTTAACTTTACCTTCTCTTATCATCTCATTAACGCCTCTTAGCGCTTCAAAGTTCTTACCAAATATTACAACACCAGATGTATTTCTATCTAATCTATTACATGGTGCTGGTGTAAATGTAATTTCTTTTTCTGGAATATAGTCTCCTTTTCCATTTAAGTATGAAAGTACATAATCTGTAAGTGATGGTTCTGCACCCTTTTGATCTGGATGAACCAATACTCCTGGCCACTTCTCAACAACAACTATATTATCATCTTCATAAGTAATCATTAATGATCCAGCATTAACTTTTATGAAGCTATCATCTTTCTTTTCCTTTTTACTTTGGATATATCTAATTTCGATAACATCATCAAGCTCTAATTTATAATTTTCTTTTTTCTTTGATCCATTAACTCTTATATCACCTTTTCTCATAGCTTTAAATATTGCACTTAGTGGCACATCTTTTAAATACTTTCTTAAAAATTTATCTAATCTTTGCCCTGCTTCATTAGCACCTATTTCTATCTTCAAAAAAACAACTCCTTCTTTTGTGTTTAATTTAATTTCCCCATCTTATTAGATTAATATTATTTCGTCAACTTGTCAAATAATCTAATACTATTTGACACTGAATAGCTACCCCTATCACTAAGGCATCTTCGTCTATATCAAAGAGACTACTATGCGCAAGGTGTATTATTCCTTTTTTTTCATTTCTACATCCTAAAAAATAAAATACTGATGGCACTTCATTTGCAAAGTAAGCAAAACTTTCAACACCCATATGAGGATATTCTTGTTCTAAAACATTTTCTTCTCCAATTATCTTTATGGCAGCATTCTTCAACTTACTTACAGCATTTTTATCATTTATTAACATAGGGTAAGATTCTTCTATTTCTATATTTACCTTTCCTCTTAATGTTAAACCTATACCTTCTGCTATTTCTTTTACTCTTCTTGTAACTAATTGTCTATCATTCTTATTTAAAGTCCTAATTATACCTGTTAAGGTAACCTTCTCTGGAATAATATTAGCAGCTGTCCCACCATTTATACTACCTACTGTAATTACAGCTGGATTTAACGGATTTACTTCTCTACTTACTATACTTTGTAACGCAGTTACTATATTACTTGCAATTACTATTGGGTCTATAGAAGCAGCTGGATAAGCACCATGCCCTCCTATGCCTATTACCTCTATTTTAAACGGATTCGATGCAGCATTTACAGCTCCATGCTTTATTTCTATTTGGCCAGAATTTATATTTTCATCTACATGTAAGCCGCACATAATATCTACATCTGGATTTTTTAAAACTCCTTCTTTTATCATAAATCTAGAGCCACCTTTTGTTTCTTCTGCTGGTTCAAATATTAATTTTACTGTTCCTCCAAATAAATCTCTATTTTTATTTAAAATTTTTGCAACACCTAAAAGTATTGCCATATGTCCATCATGGCCACATGCATGCATTTTCCCTTTTACAGTAGATTTATAGCTACATTTATTATTTTCATCTATTGGTAATGCGTCTATATCACTTCTTAATCCTATAACTCTTTCTTTATTAATTTCTAAATTCCCTCTAATAATTCCACAGACTCCAGTTTTCGCATAACTCTCATAAGCTATTCCTTCTTGATTGAGATACTTTTTAATTTCTTTTGATGTTTCATATTCTTCAAATCCTAACTCTGGCTTCATATGAAACATTCTCCTCAACCTTACAATCTCGTCTTTAATGTCTATTATATCATTTTTAAAATCCATAACTTCCTCCAAATAAAAATAGTATAGCAGGTCAAAAAGCCCTACTATACTATAATAATATTCAGCATTAATTTATTCCTTTTATTTCTTTTTCTAATTGAAATAGTCTTAATCTTTCATCCTGACTAAATTCTTCTTTTGTAGCTCTCTTACTTATAAGCTTAAAATATTCTTCAAATTTTGCATCCCCTAGCTTACTTCTTATAATTTTCAAATCACAATCTCTTATAAAATCTATATCCTCTTGACTTAAGGCTTGATAACTATTAAGTTTATCCTTTAACTCTATTAAGGCTTCTTTTTCTTGCTCAGACAACGAACCAGATTTATCTTCTAATATCTCATCAATCTTTATTACTTCTTTTGGAGAATAATATTCATTCATATTAAAACTACTTTCGACTTTCTCCTCATATTCTGAAGTATATGGAACATTACAAAAATTTAATAACATTATTAAAAATATAATACCTTTTATCATTGTATACCTCCACACATACTGTAACTATTATTAGTATGTCTAAATTTTGATAAAATAATTATATTTTTGATTAAATAATTTTTACGTCTTCTATTTCATAATTATTATCAAATTATTTTCCATTAATACTCTAATAGAAAATGCTCTCTCTTCTCCATCTTTAAACTTTATACTTATCTTATCATCTTTTAAACTTTTAACTATACCCTCTCCGTAAGCTCTATGGTATATAGAATCTCCTTTTTTTACTCCATATTCTACTTTAAGACTTTCTTCAGTAAATCCTCCTTCTGCAATAAACCTAGAAGCCTCGTAAAACTTCCCTCTAATAGTTTTAGGAGAAAATATATAAAGATTATGTATAGCTCTTGTAACCGCCACGTAGAACAATCTACGCTCCTCTTCAAGGTTTTCATCAATTGATGATTTATGTGGTATAGTTTCTTCATCACAATTTATAATAAATACATTTTTAAATTCCATACCTTTTACACCATGAATGGTACTAAGAATTACCCCATTTTTATCTCCCTTTGATTTTTCTATCTCTTCTTCAACATTTTTTACATGAACTAAAAACTCTGTTATAGTTTTAAACCCTTCAGCTGCTCCTTTAAACTCTTCTAACATATCCTCAAGTTCTTCAAAATTCTGCCCATATTTATTTGCATACTCCCTTAAATAATCTATATATCCTAAGCTTGAAATTACATATTGAATTGCACTACCTAAAGATATCTTATTTAAATATAAAATTTCTCTTCTTAACTCATCTAACTTTTTACACTGAAAAGGTGGAGTATCCTCTTTGTTTATAAGTATCTCAAATGGATCCATATGTTCTTTAAAATTATTTATATAACTTACATTAGCTTTACTTATATATCTAAACGGTTTATTTATAATACTTAAAAACAACTCTTTATTTTTTATATCTATAGATAGCTTAAGATAATTTATTATATCTTTTGATATGAAATGATTGAAAAAGTTATATCCTTTATCTAAGAGCACAAAAGGTATTTTTCTTCGCGTAAAAGTATCTATTAAGCTTCTAGCTTCCATATTAGTTCTATATAAAACTGCATTATCCATATATTGACCTTCTTTAAAACCGCTTATTATATTAGCAATTTCCTCGCCTTGAATAAATTCGTTATATGGAGTTAAATATCTTACTATCCCATCTTTGTTATGAAATTCTTCAATCTTTTTAATATTTCTACTCTCATTATTTAATATTATTTTTTTAGAAATATTAACTATATTTTTACTACTTCTATAATTTATAGATAAATAAAGTTTTTTTCCATCTATAAAAGTATTACAGAAATCAACCATATACTGTGGCTTAGATCCTCTAAAAGAATAAATACATTGGTCCTCATCACCAACAGCAAATAATTCATTTTCCCCGTTTACTAACCTTAAAAACTCTATTTGTAATTCATCACAATCTTGGAACTCGTCTACTAGTACATATTTAAAAATATTTTTATATTTCATCAATATTTCTTTATTACCTTTTAAAAGTTGAAGAGCATTAATAGATAAGTCATCAAAATCCCACAAATTTTCTCTTTTTTTATAATTTTCATAGGCATTAAAGCATTCCATAAATATATCTTTAGAAATACTACACTTAAATTCTTCTATGTTTTTTCCTGAAGTTTTAAATCCTGATATATTATTAACTACTTCTTTAACCTTATCTTCATTTACATCATCAAAATATTTTCCTAATACACCTTTAACTAT
This sequence comes from Clostridium sp. NSJ-49, assembly GCF_014287725.1. Lineage (NCBI taxonomy): Bacteria > Bacillati > Bacillota > Clostridia > Eubacteriales > Clostridiaceae > Clostridium > Clostridium sp. NSJ-49. Next base: position 39,826 of record NZ_JACOOP010000032.1, read on the forward strand.
ATTGCTACATTTATTATCATTAATTATATTTATCTCATAGCCTTCTCTTAAAAGTATCTTATAAAACAATCCATGAAATGTTCCAAAGAATGGTGCAATATCTTTATTAAACGTATTTTTGTATCTATTTTTCATATTTTCAGCTGCAGCTCTGGTAAAAGTTATAACTATAATATTTCCAACCTTAACTTTTCTAACTTCTATAAGATGATTTACCCTATTTATAATTACAGTAGTTTTTCCTGATCCTGGAGCCGCAACTATTAAAGCATTTCTATATTTTGTATAAACAGCTTCTTGCTGATATTTATCTAAGGTTATTTTCAAAATATATTCTCCTTCTTAACATTATATTTATCTAAAGTATTACCTTTAATCTTTTTTCTATTAACTACTATATTGTAATAATTTCTATATAGATGTACAATATTTTTAAGAATTCAAAAAGGAGACTAATTATGGAAACTTTAATTAAATTTGATGTTCAGAACGAAAGAAATCTAACAATGCTAGTTGACTTCTATGAACTAACAATGGCAAATGGCTACTTTAATAAAGGTGTTGAAAACAGAATAGCCTACTTCGATATGTATTTTAGAAGAGTTCCTGATGGTGGTGGATACTGCATAATGGCTGGTGTTGAACAATTAATTCAATACTTAAGCAATCTAAAATTCACATCATCTGATATAGATTATTTAAGAAGTAAAAATATTTTTTCAGAAGAATTTTTAGAGTATTTAGAGGATTTCAAGTTCTGCTGTGATGTATGGGCAATTCCTGAAGGTAATCCAGTATTCCCAAATGAACCTCTAGTAATAGTAAGAGGTCCTGTGGTTCAAGCGCAATTTGTGGAAACAATGATTCTCTTAACAATAAATCACCAAACTTTAATTGCTACAAAAGCTAATAGAATATGTAGAGCAGCTGAAGGTAAAACTGTTATGGAGTTTGGTTCAAGAAGAGCTCAAGGTTATGATGGTGCTATCTATGGTGCTAGAGCTTCAATAATAGGTGGATGTGATTCAACTGCTTGTACAATTGCAGATAAATACTTCAATGTTCCTGCAGTTGGTACTATGGCACATAGTTGGGTACAACTTTTTGATACAGAATTTGAAGCATTTAAAGCTTGGGCTGAAACTTATCCAGATAATTGCTCTCTTCTTATCGATACTTATAATGTATTAAAATCTGGTTTACCAAATGCAATAAAAGTATTTGATGAAGTATTAAAACCACTTGGTAAGAGACCAACGGGAATAAGAATAGATTCAGGTGATATTACTTACTTAACTAAAAAGTGTAGAAAAATTCTTGATGAGGCTGGATATTCTGACTGTAAAATAATTATTTCTAACTCCCTTGATGAACATATTATCAGAGATGTTATAAATCAAGGCGCTTGTATAGATTCTTTTGGTGTTGGTGAAAGACTTATAACAGCAAAATCTGAGCCTGTTTTTGGTGGTGTTTATAAATTAGTTGCTGTTGAAAAAGAAGATGTTATAATTCCTAAAATTAAAATTTCAGAAAACAATGAAAAAATAACAAATCCAGGTTTTAAAAAGATTTACAGATTATTTGATAGGGATACTAATATAGCTATAGCTGACGTATTAGCATTAAGTGATGAAGTTATAGATGACAGTAAAGAGTATGAAATCTTTGATCCTATCCATACTTGGAAAAGAAAAAAAGTTACTAATTTCTATGTTAAAGATTTATTAGTTAAAATCTTTGATAAAGGTACACTAGTATATACTTCTCCTTCTGTTCTAGAAATAAAGGAATTTGCGAAAGTAGAAACTAATAAATTATGGCCTGAAATATTAAGATTTGAAAATCCTCATACATATTATGTAGATCTTTCAACTAAGCTATGGTCTTTAAAACAAAAACTATTATTAAATCAGTCAAAATAATCAGGACCACCCGTCAAACGGGTGGTTTGCTCTACGCCTATAAGGCTCTGTCACCGGCTGTGCTACTCGCACGTCGAACGGTTTGCCAACCGCATATTTTCACTGGCTACCCCTAAA